>JBGOXH010000031.1:0-15716 GCA_041479075.1 Bacteroidia bacterium
GAATTAATTTATGATCCTAAGCTGTATGAGAAATATATCGACCTGGTTAATAATCCATTTATAATTGCTTGTCAATCAGAGATTAATAAACTTGATCAGATTTTTATACGACACTGGTTGAATTCACTTGTTATTGAACGTTTGCAGGAGAAGTCGGAACAGATTCAGAAAATTTTCTCAGAAACCGGAAACGACTGGGAAGAGACTTTTTACAGATTGCTGTCACGTTATTTCGGATTCAGAGTTAATACAGAACCATTTGAAATGCTAGCTTCAGCATTGCCTTTCAGAATAATCCGGAAACATTCTGACAACAGATTCCAGATCGAAGCCTTACTTTTTGGAACAGCCGGAATGCTTGAAGAGAGACTCTTCAAAGAAGCTCTGAATGATGAATATTACATTAATCTGATTAAGGAATATAAAATCCTTTCAACAAAATATTCACTTCAGCCTTTGCATGGATGGATATGGAAATTTGCAAGATTAAGGCCGGCAAATTTCCCGACTATCCGGTTATCACAGCTAGCTGCAATGCTCTCTGTTACAGGAGGTTTATTCTCCAGAGCACTGGAAGCCAATCACATCGGACAGCTCAAGGATCTGTTCGAAGTCACTGCTTCTGAATATTGGAATGACCATTTTGTTTTTGGTAAAAAGAGTCGTCATTTTTGTAAAAGTACCGGCTCTGAT
This sequence comes from Bacteroidia bacterium, assembly GCA_041479075.1. GTDB lineage: Bacteria > Bacteroidota > Bacteroidia > Bacteroidales > VadinHA17 > LD21. The sequence goes on from JBGOXH010000031.1 coordinate 694, forward strand.
GCAACAAATATTTTTCTGATCAATGCTGTAATTCCGGTAATGTTTGTTTATGGCCGGAACAGAGATTCTCTTGATATCTGCGAAAAAGCAATTTCATTTCTTGAAGAGATTGAAGCTGAGGCAAATTCAATAATCAGTGAATGGCATTCAGCAGGAATAGATGCAGATTCTGCATTCATCACCCAGGCGCTTATCCAACTAAGAAATAGCTATTGCAAAAAGAGAAGATGTCTTGATTGCCGGATCGGTGCTAAACTTATCAGCATGGGAAAAATTTTTAAGCGGCATGACGAACTGATCCTCGAACCTTGATCCGTTCTCTTTTGACGAAACGCTGAAATTGTTTGATTAACAGACGAATATTTACGTGACCATACGCAACGTCCGGCACAACTTTTGCGTCTTTTATATAGACAGAAACAATTTTTATTTGACCAAATCGTTTCTGAGAAATTATATAATATAGAATATTTTTAATTTTTTTTTCAATTGTTTGATTATTTACATAAAAAAGCCTTATTTTTGCGTTCCAAAATTGGAGACTCAATTTATTTGTGGATAAACAATATTTTAGTTAGAGACATGTATTTAACAGCAGAAAAGAAACAGGAGTTTTTCAAGTCATTCGGAACGTCTGAGATTGATACAGGTACGGCTGAAGGCCAGATAGCGCTCTTCTCCTACAGAATCAATCATCTTACTGATCATCTGAAAAAAAATAAAAAAGATTTCAGTACGCAGCAGGCTCTTATTAAACTTGTTGGTAAAAGAAGAAGGCTTCTTGACTACCTGAGAGTAAAAGATATCGAGCGATATCGCGAAATCGTTAAAGCGTTGAAATTACGTAAATAGAGGATAAAGGCAATTTTGAATTGCCTTTTTTCGTACTATTTTTATACCAGTAATTTCAAAAATCACAAATCATAATAAAATGTTTAAAGTAAAAGAGAAAACTATTGATCTCGGCGACGGGAGACAAATCGTTCTGGAAACAGGAAGACTCGCCAGACAGGCTGACGGGGCTGTCCTTTTAAAAATGGGAAAAACTATGCTGCTGGCAACGGTTGTCGCAGCAAAAGAGGCTAAAGAAGATACTGATTTCATGCCTCTTTCGGTTGAATACAAAGAAAAATATGCTTCATCAGGACGTTTTCCTGGAGGCTTCCTCAAGCGAGAAGCAAGGCCTTCAGATTATGAAATACTTATTTCAAGACTGGTTGACAGGGCATTACGTCCACTGTTCCCTGATGATTTTCATGCAGAGACTTTTGTTACTATCAATCTTATTTCAGCCGATACAGATATAATCCCCGATGCACTTGCAGGGCTTGCAGCATCGGCAGCTTTAGCTGTCTCAGATATTCCTTTTAAAGGACCTATTTCAGAAGTAAGGGTTGCAAGAGTAAACGGCAAATTCATTATTAATCCTTCAGCTACGCAACTTAAGGATGCTGATATGGACCTGATGGTAGGTGCGACTTATGATAATATTCTGATGGTCGAAGGTGAAATGAAAGAGGTTTCTGAAGCAGAAATGCTTGAGGCTCTGAAGATTGCACATGATGCAATAAAAGTTCACTGCAAGGCTCAGATAGAATTTGCCGAAGAACTGGGTACTACCGTCAAGCGCGAATATTGTCATGAGGAAAATGATGAGAATCTCAGGAAAAAAGTGTGGGACGAGACCTATAACAAATGTTACCAGGCTGCAAAATCTTCAACCGATAAGCACAAACGCTTTGATAGTTTCGAAGCAGTTATTACAGAATTCCTTTCACAATACACTGAAGAAGAGGAAGTTAATGAGACACTTGTTAAAAAATACTATCATGATGTTCTTAAAGAAGCCGCCAGGAGACTGGTTCTTGACGAACAAATACGTCTCGACGGTAGGAAACCGGACGAGATCCGTCCTATAGTGTGCGAAATAGATCCTCTTCCTGCAACTCATGGATCATCGTTGTTTACAAGGGGAGAGACCCAGTCATTGACAACTGTCACTCTTGGAACAAAGCTTGATGAAAAAATTATTGATGAGGTGTTGAATCAGGGATCCGTGAAATTTACTCTTCATTATAATTTTCCGCCATTTTCAACCGGCGATGCTAAACCTGCCCGCGGAATAAGCAGGAGAGAAATAGGTCATGGTAATCTTGCCCACAGGGCTTTGAAAAACATGATGCCGTCCGACGAGGAAAATCCGTATGCTATAAGAGTTGTTTCAGATATTCTTGAATCAAACGGCTCTTCATCAATGGCTACAGTTTGTGCAGGAACTCTTGCCCTGATGGATGCAGGAATAAAGATCCGCAAACCGGTTTCAGGAATTGCAATGGGGCTCATAACTGACAAGGAGACAAAGAAATACGCAATTCTTTCAGATATTTTAGGTGATGAAGATCATTTGGGCGATATGGATTTTAAAGTAGCCGGAACACGCGATGGAATTACTGCTACCCAGATGGATATAAAGGTGGAGGGACTCTCATTCGAAATTCTTGCAGAAGCACTCGATCAGGCAAAAGCAGGGAGGATGCATATTCTGAACATAATGAATGAAACAATCTCAGAACCTCGTCCTGAGCTCAAACCTCATGCTCCGAGAATAGAAATGCTTTCAATTCCCAAGGATATGATAGGTGCTCTTATCGGCCCCGGTGGAAAAGTAATACAGGAAATACAACGTGAGACAGGTGCAACAATAGTAGTTGAAGAAAAAGACGGCCGCGGCGATGTCAATGTCTTTGGAGAAAATAAAGAAGTCATTACTGCTGCAGTTGATTGGATTAAAAAAATTGTTGCAGTTCCTGAGGTTGGACAGGTCTATAAGGGAAAAGTAAAGACAATTGTTCAGTTTGGTGCATTCGTGGAAATTCTGCCAAATAAGGATGGTCTGCTTCATATTTCAGAGATTGACTGGAAAAAAGTACAGAAAGTTGAGGATGTCCTTAAGGTAGGAGATGAGATAGAAGTTAAACTGATCGAGATCGATCCCAAGTCCGGTAAGCTGAAGCTCTCAAGGAAGGTTCTCCTGCCGCGTCCGCCTAAAGAGGATCAAAGTCAGAAGAAACCTGAGGGACAGGATAAATAAATATTTAGAATCACACCACCTCCCCCCGACGATACCGTCGGGGTACTCCTCTCCGCCTAAGCGGAGAGAAAGTTAAATTATTAATAATCAATCGTTTCCTCCCGCTTATGGCGGGAGGTGTCCTCCGCTAACTAGCGGATGACGGGGTGGTTTTAATTTTATTAATTCCCTTTTTGCAATTCCCCTTTCAATTCCTAATTTTGATTGATTGAAACCAGAATTTGGAAAAAGGATGAAAACCAGGTATAATTACGTTGTGATAGAGGGCAATATCGGGGCAGGAAAGACTACTCTGGCAACTAAGATTTCAGAGCAATTCAATGCCCGTCTTATCCTTGAACATTTTGCTGATAATCCGTTTCTTCCAAAGTTTTATAATGATCCAGAAAAATACTCCTTCCCTCTTGAATTGTCATTTCTTGCCAGCAGGTACAAACAGCTTAAAGATGAGCTGGAACCTCAGGATCTGTTCAAAACATTCACTGTTGCTGATTATTATTTCATGAAATCGCTGGTATTTGCAGCTTCAACACTTAAAGGGGATGAATATAATCTGTACAGACAGATCTTTTACATAATTTACGGTTCTCTTCCAAAACCGGATATATTTGTATATCTGCATCTTAGCCCTGAAAAGCTTTTGCAGAACATTAAAAAAAGAGGAAGAAATTACGAGAAATCAATAACTATTGAGTACCTGAAGAAGATTCAGGAGAGCTATTTCACATTTTTCAGGCAGAATCCTGATAACAAGTATCTTGTAATAGATATTGAAGGAATGGACTTTGTTGCAAATGAAAGTCACTACAGGAAAGTTGCAGATTCAATCTTTTCTGATGACTACTCCACAGGCATGAATATGGTTATTCTTTAATTCCTTTCAAGTAACCGGGCAGATAAATAAAGCCGGAAATTATTGCCATTCCATAAATTATAATGTGTGAAAGGTGTAAATTAAAATAGGAATTATGTAATAATCTTAATTTTCAGAATGATCAACTTTGTCCAGGGATTATATATTTAATACAATCAGTAATAGATTAGGTTACAATAATTTTGTTATTTAGTTGTATCAGTCATTATATTTTACTAAATTTGGTTAAATAACGACTTTTTTTTAAATTTGCTTTAAATTGTATATTATTCAATAATATATTCAATAACACAGATCATAAACAAATAATTCTTTTTACTATGAAAAAATTCAGTAGCTATTTTATCCTTATCCTGGCCGCACTGGTGATGTCCAGCTGCAGTGGCCTGAATAAGATGAAGAAAAATGAAGGTTTAATTAAGTATGAAGTCACCCCCAAGGTTCTTCAAACTGATGCAGGAATTGTTCCCGTTCAAATTACAGGTACATTCCCTGAGAAGTATTTCGACAAAAAGACCACCCTTACGGCTACCCCTGTACTCACTTATGAAGGTGGTGAAACTCCCTATGAAAAAGTTCAGTATCTCCAGGGAGAGAGTGTTAAGGAAAATAACCCTGTAATTACCTTTAGTGGCGGTAATTTTAAATATGAAGCTTCAGTTCCTTACAAAGACGCCATGAAGGTTTCACAGCTAATGTTGAGAGTTCATGCTGTCAGAGGTTCAAAAAGCCTTGATTTTGATCCGGTTAAATTAGCTGATGGTGTTATTGCCACTTCAACACTCGTTATGAAGCATGGTAAGACAATAACTTTAAAAGACAATTACATCAGAATTGTTCCTGAAAACCAGATGGCTGCTATATACTATGTTATAAACAGGTACGACATTCGTCCGTCTGAACTTAAGGCTGAAGATATTAAACTACTCAAAGATTATATTGCAGCTGTCGCCGGCGATCCAAACCGTCAGTTTAAAATGGCATCTATCAGCTCATACGCTTCACCCGATGGTAAATTTGACCTGAACGAAAAACTGTCAGGTAACAGAGGAACAGCCGCTGATAAATTCATTAAAGAAGCATTTAAGAAAATTGAAGCTTCAAAAGCAGATGGTTTCTTCGATTCAAAAACCACTGCTGAAGACTGGGACGGCTTTAAAACTGAAGTTGAAAATTCGACCATCCAGGACAAAGACCTTATCCTGCGCGTCCTTTCAATGTATTCCGATCCTGACGTTCGCGAGAAGGAAATAAGAAATATGTCAGCTGCATTCGAAGTGCTGAAAACCGACATCCTTCCAAAACTCAGAAGATCAAAAATGATGATCGATGTCGATAAAGCTGGCCGCAGCGACGAACAAATACTTGCACAGGCTAAATCAGATCCGAAAGTTCTGAGTCTGGAGGAAATGCTGTATGCAGCTACTCTTACAAAAGATGCAAATGAACAACTTGCTTTCTACACAGCTGCTGCAGAAGCTTATCCGAAATGCATCCGCGCTGCCAATAATGTTGGTGTTACTTTATTGAATCTTGGTAAAACCGACGATGCAATTGCCGCTTTTGAAAAGGCACAAGCTATCGAAAATAATGACGTGGTTAAAAATAACCTTGGCGCTGCTTATATGGCTAAAGGCGACCTGGTTAAAGCAGAAGAGTTGTACAATTCGATGGCTACAGCAACATCTGAATCGAAATTTGGACTCGGTGTTATTGCTATTACTAAAGGCGAATACGATAAAGCAGTCAACTTATTTGGTACAGAACCATGCTTCAACCTTGCTCTTGCCCAGGTTTGTAAAGGTGATGTCAACCAGGCAAAAGTTACTCTCGATAATATGAAGGAAATGTGCAAGTGCGGAAGGCCCTCTTACCTGAAAGCCGTTGTTGGAGCTCGTCTCGACAACAGAGACTATATGCTTAACGGTCTCCGTGAAGCTATAGGATTCAATGCCGACTGGAAAGCATACGCAAAAACCGACCTTGAACTTGCCAAATTCTGGAATGACGATACTTTTAAATCAGCTGTTCAGTAAAAAGATTATTAATATGAAAAAAAGGCTGCCCTTTAAAGGCGGCCTTTTTTTATTTGCCTCACCCCCTCCCGTCCCCCGCTCCCGGAGAGAGCGGGGGATGCTTAATCAAATGATTTCTTAAGTCCCTCTCTCTTTGGAGAGGGATTTAGGGTGAGGTTTATTCAGCTCCCACAGCACTATTCCCGCACTCACAGCTATATTAAATGAATGCTTGGTACCAAACTGCGGTATTTCAACGACATAGTCACATTCGTTAATAATTGCCTGATCGACACCATTTACCTCATGACCAAAAACCAGAGCATACTTTGTATCTTGCTTAACCACAAAATCGCTTAAAGAAACTGATCCCTCTGCCTGCTCTATTCCAACTATCTTATAACCTTCTGATTTAAGTTCTGTTATTGCTGAAGATGTTTCTTTAAAATATTTCCACGACACTGATTCGGTAGCTCCAATCGCTGTTTTTTGAATTTCGCGGTGTGGTGGCCTTGCAGTAATACCGCACAGATATATACCTTCAGTCAGGAAAGCATCAGCTGTCCTGAAAACTGATCCGACATTACTCTGGCTCCTTATATTGTCTAGGACAATTACAAATGGCGATTTTTTAAATTTCCGGAACTGCTCAATTGTCTTCCTCCCAAGTTCCCTGTTTTGAAGCTTACGCATTCTTTTTTATGCTAAAATAAATAAAAAATAAGTTTATTATTTTTATTTTGTCAAATTAAAAAATATACAAAAATGAATATTCACGAGTTTCAGGGAAAATCATTACTTAAGGCGTATAATGTTGAAATTCAGGAGGGATTTGTTGCAGAAACACCCGATCAGGCTGTTTTAGTGGCGAACCAGCTGAAGGTAAAATTCGGATCTGACTATTTTGTTGTTAAAGCTCAGATTCATGCAGGAGGAAGAGGCAAAGGCGGTGGAGTAAAACTGGCAAAATCGATTGATGAAGTTGGTGTTCTGGCTTCAAAAATGATTGGTATGCAACTGGTTACGTCACAGACAGGACCAGAAGGGAAAAGAGTTAACAAAGTTTTAATTGCTCAGGATGTATATTACAAAGGAGAATCAGAAATCCGGGAATTCTATATAAGTATTTTACTAAACAGGAATATTAGCAGATATACATTAATATATTCACCCGATGGAGGAATGTCAATAGAAGAGGTTGCTGAAAAAACACCGGATCGTATTTTCACTGAAGAGATCGATCCAGGAATAGGCCTGCAGGCTTTTCAATGTCGCAATATTGCTTTTAACCTTGGACTAACCGGGACAGCATTTAAGAATATGCAGAAGTTCCTGTGCGGGATTTATGAAACGTTTATCGGCTGTGATGCCCAGCTGCTGGAAGTTAATCCGGTACTCAAGACAAGCGATGACAGGATACTTGCTGTCGATTGCAAGGTTGTTCTCGATGATAATGCACTTTTCCGGCATCCTGATCTTGCGAATATGCGTGACCTTAACGAAGAGGATCCTGTAGAGGTTGAAGCCGGTAATTACAATCTTAATTTTGTAAAGCTTGACGGGAACGTAGGTTGTATGGTGAACGGTGCAGGGCTCGCTATGGCTACAATGGATATAATAAAGTTGTCAGGAGGAGCACCGGCAAATTTTCTGGATGTCGGTGGCAGTGCAAATGCAAAAACAGTCGAAGCCGGATTCAGAATCATTCTTAAAGACCCTGCCGTCAAAGCGATACTTATTAATATATTCGGTGGTATAGTAAGATGCGACAGAGTGGCAAACGGCGTGGTTGAAGCTTATAAATCGATTGGTGCAATAAAGGTTCCGGTCATTGTAAGACTTCAGGGTACAAATGCTGAAGAAGCAAAAGAGATTATCGATAACTCAGGGCTAAAAGTATTTTCTGCTATATCATTCAAGGAGGCTGCAGAAAAGGTGAAGGAGGTACTGAGTGTCTAAAAGGATAAAGGTAAAACCACTTGGGTACGTGGTTATTTCATTGGTCGGGATTCTCCTCAGTTTCTCAATTATCTCATTTTTCAGTCCGAAGGACAAAAACGAAGGTTTCCGTTATTATATCAATAAAACAATAGGTAGTGGATGTATCTCTTACAACCAGACTATTTACAGCAGAAAGCTCAGGGATATGCTACCTGATTACATTGGCAAATCAAGCATTTCAGGGATTGATAAATGCAGCAATAAAAAGGAACTTATCAGAAAGGCTTGCCGGGGTGAAGTATTTAAAATAAGAAGTGGAAGAGGATATATTGTTGATGGCTTATCATACAGCTATCCCTACCTGACAAAGGAGGGAAAAGCACTTGTAAGGGAGATAGGAAAACAATTCAGAAAGAAAATCTCGCATACCAGGCTAAGAAGATCGGATTTTAAGATCACATCAATAACCAGGACAACCGAAATTCTGGGTAAACTCAGAAAATCAAATTTCAATGCATCTGAAAATTCTCCTCATTTCTATGGTAATGCATTCGATATCAGCTATGTAAGATTCTCTGCAAAAAAATGGTTTATCACTGATTGTGACAAGTACTATTTAAAAGAAGCGCTTGCAGAGGTGATCTGGCGATTAAGTGAAGAAAATAAATGCTGGGTAACCTATGAAATTAACCAGGGTTGCTTTCATGTTGTTGCCAGATAAAGCTCTTATTTGTTATTATGTGATCCGTCGCAATATGGCTTGTTTGCAGATTTTCCGCATCTGCATAGCCAGATTTCTCCTGGAGAGGTCTCTTCACCTTTTTTCAGATCTTTAATAATAAAATTCCCGGTTATTTTAAGTGGACCAGCCTCAATAACCTCTATTAAAGCCTCGGTTCTGTTTTCTTTTGTCTCTTCCATCTTTCATGAATTAACCCGTAAATCCTATTTTTCTATGCTGCCCGTCACAAAAAGGCTGATGATTACTTGCCCCGCATCGGCATATTGATATCAGGCTTTCAATGATTTCCTTCTTTTTCCCGTTATTATCAAGTGTAAAGCTCCCTTTTACAACAATCGGTCCATCAACCATGACTTTTACCGAAACAGGATTTTCTTTCATGTTTGCCGGGTCCTGCTCCATTAATTCGGGTCTTCTGAATTTAATATGATTTGTTTGATCGGGTTGAACACTTTTATTTTTTTCATCATCATTCCATTTCCAGGTAAGGGCTTCTGTCGGACATAAATTAACAGTATCAATAATCCTTTCAGTCGAAGCTCCTTTCATATCCACCCATGGTCTTCTGCCAGGATCAAAAACCTCGATAAGCTCTCTGTAACAGTAAGATGCATGAACACAGGCATCCCCTTTCCAATAAACAGTTATTTCTCCGTTTGTATACTTTCTTTCGTATGAAAGCGATTTATCTCTTTCCATCTCCCCTGGAATTTGTCAAATATTTAACAGTTTGCAATTTAACATTTTTTGTGAATAAAATCAGGAAATATGACATGATGAATATATATATTTGAGCCCTATCCTGTTGATGAAGACTTAGGGAAAATTATTTTACTTTTTTAATCATTTAATGATACCAGGATCTAGAAATATAATTAAAGAAATACCCGGCAAATATGCGCCATATATCATTCAAATGGCCCTTTTGATGTTGTTATCAGTCCGATCTTTTTCAGCTGGAGTATTTCCAGATTGGCCTGTTTCCTGGAATTCCTCACGTGTGCTTCCAACAGCATTTCTTCATCTTCTTTTTATTATTCTGGGTGCACTGGTAATAATTTGTGCAGTAATAGTATTTCTTTCCTGGAAGCTAAAAAAAGTTAATCAGGAACTCACACAAAGAAATAAACAAATTGAAGAAATAAACATTGATCTGCAGAAATCGAATAAAGCACTTTCCGTTCAGAAAGACCTTATTACAAAGGAATATTACGAGTCAGATAAATTCTTTAAAATGTTAGTCAATTCTGCCGATGATGGCGTCTCTTTTTATGACCGGGACTGGAATCTGAAGTTCACTAATGTTGCTTTCTATTCTGTAATAGGATATGAAAAAGATTCATACCATTCAATTGATCCTAATGATTTAATCCATCCGGAAGACAAGAAATATCCAATCGAAAAGCTTCAAGCCTTGAAAAACAACGGATTCCATGAAAGCGAGCTCAGACTAAGACATAAAGATGGGCATTATGTCAGCCTTTCTACGAGATCAGTTACGGTGAGAGATGAAAGCGGAGAGGTTCTCGGAGCCCTGACAATTTCAAGGGATATTACTAAAATGAAGCAGGTTCACGAAGAGCTTATAAAGGCAAATGTCGAAGCTGAAACAAGTAACAGGCTGAAAACGAGCTTTCTGGCTAATATCTCACATGAAATACGAACTCCGCTTAACAGCGTGGTCGGATTCTCAAATCTTCTTCTTTCAGATGATATCTCAAAAGAAGTCAAAGAAGAATATATTGAACATATTAACTATAATAGCGAAAAACTTCTGCAAATTATTGGGGATATAATTGATCTCTCACGGCTTGAAAGTTCGCAGATTGAAATAACATATGAAGAAGCATCTGTGAATGCTATTGTCAATGAAGTAGTTGATGAAGCAAGAAAGTTGATTCGGCGGAATGAAAAGTCTATTATCCTCAATGTTAAGAATCAATTTGAAGACAATACCGATTTGATTTTTACCGACAAAGTTTGGTTGAAAAGGGTATTAAACCATCTGATGGATAATGCAGTGAAATTTACTCTCGATGGCTCAATCGAATTCTTGTATTACAGGGAAGATGAAAACCTGGTTTTTAAAATAAAGGATACCGGTATTGGAATAAAAGAAGAAAATCTGGGACGGATCTTTGAGGAATTCAGTCAGGAAATTGATGGACATCATCGTCCGTTTGAAGGACTGGGAATAGGACTTACTCTGGCAAAAGAAGTGGTCGAAAGAATGGGAGGCAAAATCTATGTGCAGTCCGAAAAAGGCATCGGATCGGAATTCAGCTTTTCAATTCCTTACCGGCCTGCCGGAAGTACAAAAGGTAAGTTTAAGTTACTGATCAAGGATCAAAGTACTAATCCGATAAACTGGAGTTCAAGAAAATGTCTTATCGTCGACGACAATAAGGATGTTCTGATTTACCTTAACCGGATACTTCTTGATACCGGAGTTACAGTTATTACAGCACGTTCCGGAGCTGAGGCTATTGAACTTATTAAGAATACTTCTGATATTGATGTTGTTGTTCTCGACATGCAAATGCCCGAAATGAATGGTATTGAGGCAACTAAACAGATCAGAAAAATCAGACAGGATCTCCCAATTATTGCTCAGACAGCTTTCATTTTTGAAGATGATAAAGATATTATTCTTGAAGCAGGATGTGATGCCTGCCTGATTAAACCTATACGTAAGGAACACCTGCTGACAGTAATGAGTTCGTTTATAAAATCTGATTAACTCGGTACCTCCCCCGACACCCTTCTCTGCTATTGCACTACCCTTTATACACATTTCATTAAAGGGGTTATAAACAGATACATGCAATTGTTTTACTTTTTTATTGATGCTATAGTATGTTTTTGAATGCTAAAGGAGATTCCTCACTCATCCTCCTTCGTCGGATTCGTTCGGAATGACAGTCTATTTTTTGTTATGTTGTATATGAATTTATTCCCCCTCTTTACGAAGTAGAGAGGGGGATTAAGGGAGTGAGTACATGTAATCAGATTTCTTCTTAAATTGCATGTAACTTGCAGTACATGCCAAACAAATTTGCAGATATTATTTTACCGGTTGCAGTTAAAGGAAGATTCACCTACAGAATTCCAGAGCACCTTTCTGAAATTGCAATACCTGGTGTAAAAGTTCTGGTTCAATTTGGAAATAAGAAGATTTATTCGGGCATCATCTGTAAGACACATAATGATAAACCTGATATAAAAACCCTCCGTCCCATAATAGAAATCACAGATCCATTACCTCTGGTGAACGACAAACAATTGAATCTATGGTCTTGGATATCAGATTATTACATGTGTTCTGAAGGAGAAGTATTGAAAGCAGCAGTTCCATCTGCATTTTTCCCCGAAGGAGAAACAACATCACCTGTAAGTAATAAATACAAACCAAAAGAAGAAACTTTTATTAAACTTGCCGCTCCATACTCAGATCAGGAGCTCAATGAAATCCTCGATAAGCTAAAGAAGGCTCCAAAACAGGCTGAAATCGTCGCAGCTTATCTTCATCTCACCGGATACTCTTCACAATCAGAGATTAAACCAATCAGGAAATCACTTTTGCTTAAGGACTCTCAGTCATCTCCGGGAATTATTGAAGTACTTGTAAAGAAAGGAATACTTTCATCTGTTTCACTTGAGGTTGGCCGGTTGAGAGATCCGGAAAATCGCATTGAACCTCTTCGAAAGCTAAGTGATAATCAGTTAGTTGCATATAAATCTATAATCAGTTCTTTTAAGGGAAAAGATATTGCATTGCTCCACGGAGTGACATCCAGCGGAAAAACAGAGATATACATTCATCTTATTGAGGAGCAGCTGAAACTTGGAAAGCAGGTACTTTATATGCTTCCGGAAATTGCTCTTACTGCACAAATAATCCTCAGGCTTCAAAGGCATTTTGGTCCGATCACAGGGGTTTATCATTCGCGTTTCAACGACCAGGAAAGAGTTGAAATCTGGAATCGGGTTGCTGATGAAAACCTGAATACAGGATACCGGCTTATATTAGGGGTCAGATCGTCATTATTCCTTCCGTTCATTAACCTCGGACTTGTTATAGTGGATGAAGAACACGACAGCTCATATAAGCAACATGATCCTGCTCCAAGATACCATGCACGTGATTCTGCAATAATGCTTGCATCCATACACAAAGCTAAAACCTTGATTGGTTCCGCTTCCCCTTCTGTCGAGAGTTATCATAACGCAGTTATTGGTAAATACGGTCTTATAGAATTAAAGGAGAGATTTGGTCAGATTAAATTACCTGAAATTATTGTCGCAAATACTCGTGAAGCTTACAGAAAAAAGCTGATGGTTTCACATTTCACACCTGAATTGCTGACCGCTGTCGATGAAGCCCTGGGTAAAAATGAACAGGTAATTCTTTTTCAGAACAGGAGGGGGTTTTCTCCTTATGTTGAGTGTTCTGAATGTGGCTGGATACCGACCTGTGTACAATGTGCAGTTAATCTTACATACCATAAAAATATTAACAGGCTGGTTTGCCATTATTGCGGATATACATCAGCAATGCCTTCGAAATGTGGCAGCTGTAATTCATCCGGACTCGTTACCAGAGGATTTGGTACAGAGAAAATAGAAGATGAAATAAAAATTGTTTTTCCTGATGCAAGAGTGGGAAGAATGGATCAGGATACTACAAGAAGTAAAAACTCATTTAATAAAATAATCAAGTCCTTTGAAGAACATCGGATTGATATACTAATCGGGACCCAGATGATCTCCAAAGGCCTTGATTTTGAGAACCTTACGGTTGTAGGGATCCTCAATGCAGATAATTTGCTTAACTATCCGGATTTCAGAGCTCACGAAAGGGGCTTTCAGCTTATGGAACAGGTTAGCGGACGAGCAGGGCGAAGACAAAAACATGGTAAGGTTGTGATTCAGACCTACGACCCTGATAATAAGATAATCAGGCTTATGCTGAAGCACGATTATCTGAATATGTATAAAATCCAGATTGGAGAAAGGTCAACTTTTAATTATCCACCTTTCTGCAGAATGATAAAGATAAACCTAAAACACAAAGACCAGGCTTCACTAAACAATTATGCAGATATACTTGGAAGCGACCTTAGAGCATCTTTTGGAAAGAGGGTACTGGGTCCGGAATATCCGATTATTTCGCGGATACAGCTATGGTATATTAAAACCATCCTGATTAAGATAGAAAAGGAAAAACCGCGTGTAAGAGCTAAAGAGATGATCCAGGAAGCTATCGCGAGACTTGAAGAAGCAAAAGGAGCAGGGGCAGTGAGAATTGCTATCGATGTGGACCCATATTAACATGTACTCAACCCCCCATCCCCCCTCTCTGCGTTGCAAAGAGGGGGAGTGTATTTCATTGTTTGTTAATTAGTTCCCCCTCTTTACGAAGTAGAGAGGGGGAATAAAAGGGGGTGAGTACATGTAAATATATTTGTTAAATTTGATTGTAATTTGTTTCCCATGAAAGTCGAAGTCTCCAACGGTGAAATAATTGATAAGCTTACAATTATACAGATAAAGCTTGAACGGATTAAAGATGAGGCAAAGCTCAAAAACCTGAAAAAAGAATTTAAAAAGCTTTCAAAGGTTACTTCAAAAATCATAAGCACCGCTGATCCGTTATATGTTGCTCTTTATGAGGTTAATTGCGAACTTTGGGATATTGAGGACCACATTCGAGATCTCGAAAGGATGAAGGATTTTGGGGATGATTTTATTGCAACTGCCCGGTCGGTCTATTTTAAAAACGATAAACGTGCTGAAATAAAAATGGAAATAAACATAAAAACCTCATCAGGTCTGATAGAAGAAAAATCATACGAAAAATACTAGGATGCATATTCTTGTCATTAGAACATCGGCAATGGGAGATGTAGCCCTTCTGACCCCCGTACTGAAAAGCATGGAAATGCAATATCCTGATACTGAGATGACAGTGGTAACGCGTCCCGCTTTTGCACCATTTTTTTACTCATTTTCCGGAGTAACCCTTTGTCTTGCTGATTTCAAGAAACGTCATAAATGGCTGACGGGGATCTTCAGACTCCGGTATGACCTCAATAAAGAAGGGAAGTTTGATTATGTTATTGATCTTCATGATGTTCTGAGATCGAAAATTCTGAGGTGGCTTTTCTGGATATCCGGAGTTCCTGTTAAATCAATTAATAAAGGAAGAAAGGAGAAGCAGAATGTGCTGACGGGAAGGAGAAAAGTTCAGCTTGTCCATTCAGCAGAAAGATATTTTGAAGTGTTTGCGGCGGCAGGATTTCCCCTGAAAAAAGTTGAAGGTCCATGGATTACCTCCACTGAGGACGGGCAGAGGAGAGC
>JBGOXH010000244.1:0-4394 GCA_041479075.1 Bacteroidia bacterium
ACGACACATACGAAAAGATTATTAACAATATCCACGAAATCAAGGCAAGAAAAGGAACAGTCATTGCAATTGTCACAGAAGGTGATGAGATAATCAGAAAAATGGCTGACTACGTTCTTGAAGTTCCTGAAACTTTACCAGCCTTTTCAGGCCTTCTTGCAGTTATCCCTCTTCAGCTTTTATCGTACCATATAGCTGTTCTCAGGGGATGTAATGTTGACCAGCCAAGGAACCTTGCCAAATCGGTTACCGTTGAATAAAAAAATAACCCTCTTCCCGGCCTTCCCCCAGGGGGGAAGGAGAGAACATTTCCCCCTTGGGGGAAAATGAAAGGGGGTAAAAAGAAAGAAAAACATGAAGAAAGAATACAGAAATCTGACAGAAAAAGAAATCAAAGTCTTATTGTCTGCTGGCTGTATATGTGATAACTGGAATAATGTAAAAGTTGTGAATGAATTTGATCCGGCAAGTTGCATAAATGTCACATTTTCAGGTGATATTAAACTTGGGAATTTCAATAAAACTTTCACAGACGAATCAGGTGTCACCCTCAGGTACGGCATATCAAATGCCCATCTTCATAATTGCACAATCGGATCAAATGTACTTATCAGTAATATAGGCGATTACATAGCTAATTATAATATTGATGATAATGTTGTCATAAAGAACTGCGGTAAGATTCACACCGAAGGAGTATCGACTTTTGGAAACGGTATTGATGTAAATGTTCTTCATGAAACCGGCGGGCGATCAGTTAAAATCTGGGACCAGCTTTCTGCACACCAGGCTTATATCATTGCTCTTTACAGGCATCGCAAAAAAGCCATCAGTAAAATCACAAAAATGGTGGCCGATTATTCAAAATCACTCTGTTCAGAAATTGGTACCATTGGCAGCAATACAAGAATTTCAGATTGCCGTAATATCCGGAACGTCAGGTTTGGACCCTTCAGTCGTGTTGAAGGAGCTCTAAAGCTGAATGAAGGTTCTGTTAACAGTTGCAGCGACGATCCTGTTTTTATTGGTCCGGGAGTAATAATGGAACATTTTATTGTTTGCTCGGGATCGATAATCACAGATTCAACTTTAATTGATAAGTGTTTTATTGGACAAGGTTGTGTACTCGGGAAACATTATTCGGCAGAAAATTCACTCTTTTTTGCTAATTGCGGAGGATATCACGGTGAAGCATGTTCAATATTTGCAGGTCCATATACAGTAACACATCACAAATCGACACTGCTGATTGCCGGCATCTTCTCGTTCATGAATGCAGGCAGCGGATCGAACCAGAGCAATCATATGTATAAACTTGGACCTATCCACCAGGGAATTATGGAAAGAGGTTCAAAAACAACCAGCGATTCATATCTTTTATGGCCAGCTCGTATCGGACCATACACTCTTGTTATGGGACGCCATTACAAAAACATGGATACATCATCGCTTCCATTCTCTTATCTGATTGAAAGCAACGACGAAAGCATTCTGATTCCCGCAGTCAACCTGAGAAGTGTAGGTACAATCAGGGATGCACAAAAATGGCCTGTACGCGATATTAGAAAGGATCCCAGGAAAATAGATCAGGTTAACTTCAACCTGCTGAGTCCATACACAATACGGAAGATGTTTGAAGGGAGAACGCTGCTAAAAGAATTAAAATCTGTTTCCGGAGCTGTCTCTGCTTCATATACCTATAAAAATATGAAGATTAAGGGTTCTTCTCTTGAAAAAGGCATTGAACTTTATCAGACAGGCATAAATAAATTCCTTGGCAACTCCTTGATAAAAAGACTTGAAAAAATCAATTTCAAAACGAATGCCGAATTAAGGAAAAGGCTAAAACCTGATCAATCTTTAGGAAAAGGTGAATGGGTCGATCTGGCAGGCCTGATTACTCCAAAACAATCTGTGGATGCCCTTCTTGACAGCATCGAATCGGGGAAAATAAATTCAATTGATAAAATAGCCGATGCTTTCAGAAAAATGCACAGGTCATATTACGATTGGGAATGGACATGGGCATGTGAAAGAATAGAGGAAGAAGAAAAGAAATCAGTTGATAAATTCACATCAGCTGATGTCGTAAGGGTTGTCGAAAGATGGAAGAAAAGTGTCGTTGATCTAGACAAGCTGCTATATGAGGATGCAAAAAAGGAGTTCACTCTTGCATCAATGACCGGATTCGGAATTGATGGAGGAGATGAAATCAAAAAACTTGATTTTGAACAGGTCAGAGGAGATTTTGAATCAAACATAGTTGTCGCTGCAATCAAGGAGCATATTAAAAAGAAAACAGCCCTGGGAGATGAGCTGATTAACAGAATGAAGAAGATTAAGAACTAAAAACTTATTTTCCGGAATACATCGAATCGTAATATTTCCCGTAATCACCGGAAATGACATTTTCCAGCCATTTATTGTTTGAAAGATACCAGTCAACGGTTTTCTCAAGACCGGTTTTAAAACTTGGTATCGGCGACCAGCCCATCTCTTTCTGAAGCTTCGATGAATCGATAGCATATCTCAGGTCATGTCCGGGACGATCCTTTACAAAAGTTATCAGTTTTTCAGAAGTTCCTGGAGGACGATTCAGCTTTTTGTCCATTATTTCGCAAAGCAGCCTTATGAGGTCAATATTTTTCCATTCGTTATTTCCGCCGATATTATAGGTCTCTCCCGGCTTCCCTTTATGATAGATCAGGTCGATAGCAGCTGCATGATCCTCGACATACAGCCAGTCGCGGATATTCTCACCTTTACCGTAAACCGGGACAGGTTTATTATTTTTTATATTATTAATGGCAAGAGGAATCAGCTTTTCGGGGAATTGATTTGGTCCGTAATTATTTGAACAATTGGAGATTACAACCGGTATTTTATATGTATGATTAAATGCTCTTACCAGGTGATCAGAACTTGCCTTGGAGGCAGAATAAGGACTTTTAGGATCATAAGCCGTTTTTTCAGTAAACATACCCTCAGAGCCAAGCGAACCAAATACCTCATCGGTAGAGATATGATAAAAGAGCTTTCCTTCAAAATCTTTTTGCCATATGTTCAGAGCAGCACTGAGAAGGTTTACTGTCCCGACAATATTTGTAAAGACAAATTCATCAGGACCTGTAATCGACCTGTCGACATGCGATTCTGCGGCAAGATGAATAACCCCGTCAAAATTATATTTACGAAAAAGATCCAGTACAGCCTGTTTAACTACAATATCAACTTTTTCAAAAACATAATTTCCCCTGGTTTCAATATCTGTAAGATTCTCAAGATTACCTGCATAAGTCAGCTTATCGGCGTTCACTATCAGGTAATCGGGATAATTATTAACGAATCTCCTGACTACATGTGAACCAATAAAACCAGCACCACCGGTTATAAGAATTATTTTTTTATAGTCCATAATTATTGCTTTTTCTTCCTGATCTTCTTCTCCCATTCCCATGCTGTTTTCATGGCTTCATCGAGAGAACTCAAAGTTTTCCAGCCCAGCTCCTTATTGGCAAGTGAAGGATCGGCCCATATTTTCTCAATATCTCCTGCTCTTCTTCCTGTTATTTTATATTTCAGCTTTTTTCCCGAAACACGTTCAAAAGATTCAATTGCTTCCAGAACCGAAACTCCCTTGCCGGTGCCCAGGTTAAAGACTTCATAATTCTTTTTATTCTTATTTTCAATCAGCCTTTTAACTGCAATTACATGTGCTTTTGCAAGATCAACTACATGAAGGTAATCGCGGATGCATGATCCGTCTGGGGTGTTATAATCATTTCCAAAAACTTTAAGCTCCTTTCTTAAACCGGAAGCTGTTTGTGTGATAAATGGCACCAGATTTTCCGGAACACCACGGGGCAATTCGCCTATTTGTGCTGATGGATGAGCTCCTATCGGATTAAAATACCGCAGCGAAATTGCCTTCAGATTTTTATTTACTGAAACAGTGTCTCTGATAATTTCTTCACCGATTTGTTTGGTATTGCCATAAGGAGAGATTGCAGGCTGTGTCGGAGCATCCTCAGTTACAGGAAGCTTTTCAGGCTGCCCGTAAACTGTACATGATGATGAAAATACCATCGAAGGTATCTTAAACTCTATCATTGCACCCAGCAGATTCATGAGTGAAACAAGGTTATTCCTGTAGTATTCAAGAGGTTTATTAACTGACTCACCCACAGCTTTATATGCTGCAAAATGGACAATTGCATCAATATTTTTATTTTTTCTGAAAAAAACGTTGAGCTTTTTCTTTTTACAGAGATCAAGCACTTCCATCTGAGGTTTTTTACCAGTTATCTTGCCGATCCAGTCTGCAACAATAGCTTCGGAATTATACAGGTTATCAATAAGGATAACTTCATACCCTTCTTCAATAAGTTCGACAG
>JBGOXH010000334.1:0-2746 GCA_041479075.1 Bacteroidia bacterium
AAAGATCAGCATTGAAGGGATCACAAAGTACCAGTGATGCTGGAAGTAGAAAATAAGAATCAGGATTCCTCCGGTAACCAGGGGAACTAAAAGATTGACCAGCAATCTTTTTGAAACCGGGGTCCACATTTTAAGACCTTTCTGTACAGACTTTCTGTACGAAAACAAAAGCGACACACCTATTGCCAGGGCTAACACTATTGCTGCCGTTACTATTAACCAGATCTTCAGCAGTGTTATTTCATGGGCTGTGTTTTCATTAAAAAAACCACCTGAAAGAAGGAATTTCCCGTCCAGTATAAAAAAAACTGCAAAAACAGCTCCTGCAAGTGCAATAAGGCCGGCAAATAACCCTGAGAGTCCGCTTAATGACAGAAACCTCGAGGATTCTTCCATGACCTTCTTTATGATCCTGATGTCTTCAATGTATTCTGATTGGCTATCCATAAGAAAGAATTAAAAGTACTTTGAATTGCAAAGTAAAAACAAAATATCTTAAAAACAAAATCTATTTTCAAAAGAATTTTACAGACCAGATTGCTTTTTCGTAACTTTCACCAAAATATTTCAATAATCATGGAAGCAAGAACTGCAATTGTGTTCGGAGCTACCGGTCTCGTCGGTAATTTATTGCTCGAAGAGTTGATTAATTCAGCTGCATATTCGGCTATTAAGATATTTGTGAGACAGTTAACGGGTATCTCAGAACCTTTAGTTGAGGAAATTATAACTGACTTTTCAAACCCGGACAGTCTCTCGGCAAGACTGACAGGAGATGATCTTTTTATTTGTCTGGGAACAACAATTAAAAAAGCAGGATCTGTCGCAAATATGGAAAAAGTTGACAGGGATCTTCCGGTTAAAATTGCAGAACTGGCGCACAAAAATGGCTTGAGAAACATTGCAGTTATTTCTTCAATCGGGGCAAACGAAAATTCGAAAAACTATTATTTGAGAATAAAAGGGGAAATGGAAAAAGGCATATTAAGCCTGAACATTGAAAATACTGTGATTGTAAGGCCTTCAATGCTGTTTGGGGAAAGAAAAGAAAAAAGAACAGGTGAAGTTGTCGGCAAAGTTGTAATAAAGGCATTTCAACCTGTACTTTCAGGGAAGCTTCTGAAATATAGAGCGATACATGCCAGAGATGTGGCAAAAGCAATGATTTTATTATTGAAGCAAAAGAAAGAGAAAACGATATTTGAATCAGACGAATTACAAAAAATTGCCAGAAAATAAAAATCCCGGCTTATTGCCGGGATTTTATTTTTATCAACTTATAATTAAAAAAAGAAGGTCACACATTGACATAATTACTATCCCACAGGTGCCAATCTGTATCACCAAACTCATCATAACATTTAACTCTTCCATTATTACCCGTTGTACTCCATTCTATATTCACATCTGAAAAAACTGAACCATTCCAATAGTGAACCGTATAATAGGCATCATAAGTCCCTGTCGTAATTCCATATTCAATATAACTACCGTTCCACGATTCCCCGGTCCTGACGTAGGTGTATTTTATTGTTTCAGCATTAAATGATGTGCCTGTCCAATCTATCTGAAGTACAGGTACCTGATTGGCAGAACTTAAATTCAGGGTCCATTGTCCACCGGTTCCATCCAGTTTTGAAGTGCCGGAGAACCACATAAACTCAGCAAATGGGCTTGTTCCCCCCTCCTTGGTAATGTTCATCTGCCAGAGCACATCAGAGCTTCGGATTTGTCCTGTAAGCCGTGCTTTATATGATACAGTTGCGACAGTTGCTGTATAGCTCCACTGCCATGTATTATCACCAATAGAAACAGGAGTCTGGTCAATAGCCAGCTCATAAGATCTTACAGGAACCCAAAGAGTTGTAAATAATATTAGATCCCAATATCCGGCAACAAGTGCAGCAAACTCAAAATTGCTGTTTTCTGTTCCCTTTGACATTAATATATCACCTGATTTCTTAGCAGATTCAAAATATGAAAAATCTATTTTCATAGTTGAAGCAGGCGGCATAGTAGGTGGACTTCCTTTATCTTTTTTGCAGCTTATAGGCAGGCTTATAATAAAGATTGTCAACAATGAGAGAGCAATAATCTTTTTCATATGTAAATTGCTTAGTTATAATTTATATAACGACAAAGTTAAGCAAAAAGTTGCATACCGGATAAAAATTATGGCACAACCGGTTAATAATAAAAGGCTTAATTGAACATTTTTCCTGATAATTTGTTTAATCCTTAAAATTCAGAAAATGGAACGAAGAAATTTTGTAAAAAACCTTGGACTTGGAATCGCTGGTACTTTAGTAGCAGGCAAATCCATGGCAGGAACAGGTAATAATTTAAAAAATACAGATATGGAAAATTTTAAACCACTCGAATTCCCGGCATTACCTTATTCGTATGATGCCCTTGAGCCCTACATTGATGCAAGAACAATGGAAATCCATTATGACAGGCACCACAGGACTTATTTCAATAATTATGTAAATGCTGTCAAGGGAACAGCTTTAGAGAATACTCCTCTTCAGCAGGTATTTGCTGAAGTTTCCAAAGCAGGAGATGCAATAAGAAACAACGGGGGAGGATTTTACAACCATATGCTCTTCTGGAAAAACATGGGACCGGGGAAATCTGCTTCTTCGCAGGAACTTTCAGCAGCCATTGACAAAACTTTCGGCTCATTTGAAAAATTTAAAGAAACATTCAGCAATGCCGCCAAAACACGGTTTGGAAGCGGATGGGC
>JBGOXH010000186.1:0-5792 GCA_041479075.1 Bacteroidia bacterium
AGGATTAATTGCAGGCGTAGTGTATTTCCTGATTGACTACGGGGTTTTTTATCAGCTTCTAGGCACGCGGCATATTGAGGGGGCTGATCCTTTCTGGTTCTTGTTGTGGTTAAGCATGAGCTACGGATTTACCAATTTAACATGGATATGGCTTTTGTTTGATCGTGACGGCCACGCGGTGGAATGGTCCTTACTGCCGATTCTGGGTTGGGTTTCCGTTGGTCAGTTGAGTCAAAGCTTCGGATCGGGGTTTGGGGAGATTTCCATCTCAAGGGGTACAGGATCATATCATGGCGTTATGGCATTGATTCTGTGCATCGGGTATTTGATTGTGATTATAAACAACCTGAAGGGGAAAGAAAAAATCAATATTCTCCGGCTGCTTGCAATAGGGATTGGTGTACAATTTGCATGGGAGGCATCCCTGTTAATCAGCGGGATCCGACCTGCCAACTGGCAACCTATAGTGATCAATTCACTGATCGAAACCAATCTCGGAATAACATACTTCTATTTTATTCACAAATACTTTGCCAGACGCTGGAAAGAGGATTTATCTGCTAACACCTAGTGGGCGAGTTTACCAAATCAAATGCTGATATCTCTGTTTGTTAAATAACCGAAAATATGAGTTAGAATCAGGTTAAAGAAGCAGATAACAAATATCAGGAACGTAAGAATAATCAGTTTATTTTTTTATATTTAGCCTTAAAGAAGTTAAAACTTATTTTAAATGAAATCTTTTTCTTCAGGCAGGAATTGGATTACAATTATCGGTTCGCTAATTGCAGCAATTAATCTTTTAATGATAATTGTCTTGTTTCTTATTTCAACCATCTTCAATAAAAACGACACATATCTGGGATTATTCATCTACATTATTTTACCTGGTTTTTTATTGCTTGGATTGATAATGATACCGGCAGGAATGGCTTTTTCGAAGAAAAAAATAACCGGTTCTCCACAAAATGGAAACAAGCGATTACCTTATGTTGATCTTAATAATCCAAGACACAGAAAAGCATTTATTATATTCACTATTGGGACATTAATTATTCTTTTCCTTTCCACTTACGGAAGTTTCGAGGCATTTCATCTGACCGAATCAGTGGAATTCTGTGGGACACTATGTCATTCCGTAATGGAACCCGAATATACAGCTTACCAGAATTCAAGCCATGCAAATGTGGCCTGTGTTGAATGTCATGTCGGGTCCGGTGCGTCATGGTATGTCAAATCTAAGCTCTCCGGGTTGCATCAGGTATATGCAGTGATTACAAAAACATATTCTTCACCTATTAAAACTCCTCTCCACGATTTGCGTCCGGCAAGAGAAACATGCGAAAGGTGCCACTGGCCTCAAAAATTTTATGCCAGAAACCTTCAGACCAATCAATATTATCTATCAGATTCCCTGAACTCCGAATGGGATATTATTCTGCAGATAAAAATCGGACCTGAATTCAGTGATCTTGGTTTTAAGGAGGGAATACACTGGCACATAAATTCAGACATAAAGGTTGAATATATTTCGGAAAATGACAGACGTGAAGTCATAACTTATGTGAAGTGCACAAATAAAGCAACAGGAGAGGTTACGGTTTACAGAAATCCATCATTTGAAATATCCGACAGTATGATAGCTGCATCCGCGACAAGGACAATGGATTGTATTGATTGTCATAACAGGCCTTCACATAATTACAGCTCACCGCCGGTTTATTTCAATAAGGCAATGCTAACAAACGAAGTGTCAAAAGATATTCCCTTTATAAAAAAGACTGCAATGGGAATCCTCAGGAATAATTTCACCGATAAGGACACAGCATTTATGCAGATCAGAGAAGGGATCAATAATTATTATAAGTCAGATTTTAGCGATTATTTCGAAAAAAACTTCGACAAAATTGATAAAGCGGTTGTTGCTTTGCAGAAAGCCTACAGCCATAATACTTTTCCAGGCATGAAAGTGAATTATGATGTTTATCCTGATCATATCGGACACCTGGAATCAGAGGGTTGTTTCAGATGTCATAATGATGCTTTTACTTCAGGGAACGGGAATAAAATTACCAGAGATTGTAATCTTTGTCACACAATTATTGGTCAGGGTAAACATGATTTTTTACAATACACGAATATCAGGGATACGCTGGAGTTTCAGCATCCAGTAGATATAGGAACAGTCTGGAAAGAAGCCAATTGTTCGGAATGCCACAAATATCTGTATTAGCTGGGATTTAAATTGGCGGCGGATCTAAAATTTTATGAAGTGATGCCTATTTCTTAGAAATACCATCTTGCTTTTTCCCCCATAGAAGAAACTAAATTTTGATTTAATGTGAAATAAGATTTAATTTTATGAAGTAAATTGATTTCAGGAATAAGTTTTATCAGAAAGAACCAACCCGGATCCGGGGAAAGATATTCAGTCCTGAAAATTAATGTCATAAAATTATTTCTTCAAAAACTTGAACCTATGAAAAAAACATTGTTTGTCATGTTTCTTTTTCTATTATTTCAACAGTTAATTACAGGTCAAAAAGCTCCGATAAAATTTGGGGATGTAAGTCTTGAGGAGCTCAAAATGGTATCTTATCCGGAAGATGCATCAGCATCTGCAGTAGTATTGTGCGATTACGGGTACCTGAATACTACCTCACTGATCTTTACCAGAGTGCTGCGTATAAAGATTCTTAAAACTGAAGGCTATTCGTGGGCAAACAACACTTTTCCCATAAATGAAAAATCTGCTATAAAAGGTGTTACAACAAATCTTGAAAATGGAAAGATCGTTCAGGAAAAACTTAAGAATGAATCGATTTTTACGGTAAAAGTGACAGAAGACAGTTATAATACAAGAATTGCCATGCCCGCAGTCAGGGTAGGCTCAGTAATTGATATCCAGTTTTATTTTACTGGCATTCCTACTGAATGGAAGTTCCAGGAAGTTATCCCTGTAAAATACAGTGAATTAATATTGGAAAATACACCAAACATCAGGTTCAAATATAATTTTTTCGGATATCAGCCTCTGGCGACTATTTCTCCAACAAGGTGGGTGGGGAAAAACATGCCGGCATTCAAGGTTGAACCATATATGACCTCAAAGGAAAACTACCTTACAAAGCTTGAATTTGACATTCTCGATATCAGTGCACCCGGCTATTACCAGGAATATTCAACCTCATGGAAGGCAATCAGCAAATTATTAATGGAGGACGAGAATTTTGGAAATACTTTAGCAGGATCTCTATATCTGAATAACGTTGTCAATTCACTTGAGAGCACAAAGCTTACTGGTGAAGATCTGCTCAGAAAAGCTTTTGAAAGTGTTAAGTCAGTTGTAAAATGGGATGAGAAAACTACATTGGTGACTTCAAATTCCTCACTTGGATTTATTTATAAAATGAAAATTGGAAATTCAGCAGATATAAATCTTATCCTTTACCAGCTGCTTAAAAAGCTTAAATTTGACGTTAAACTGGTTATGATGAGCACCCGCGAAAACGGGATCCTCTCCTTCCTGTCACCAAGTGCACAGAAACTTAATTATGTTATTGTACTGGCTGAGGCAGGTGATAAATCATATCTGCTCGATGCCACTGATACATACAGACCTTATTACCTGGTACCGTTCCGTTGCCTGAACGGTACTGGGTTGACTGTGGACGCAAATAATAGTGAAATGGTCGATCTTGTCACAGCAGCTAAGGAACAGGAACGTATAACATATAATCTTACACTGCAGGATGACTATTCCCTGAAAGGGGACCTGTCGATTAAGAAAATCGATTATTCAGCTCTGAACTTCAGGCAGGATTACCACAAATTCAACAGCACCGATGAGTACCTTGAAGATTTCAGAAAAGACAAACCGGGGCTGGTAATTAACGAATCAGTTATTGATAATATCGATAGTATCTACCTTCCCACAGAAGAACATTATAAGATAACTGTCAATAATCAGCTGAATACAATCGGGGATGAAATATACATTCTCCCTTTGCTTTATAATCAGATGAAAGATAATCCTTTTAAGATGGAAGTACGGCAATATCCTGTCGATTACGGATATGCAATAGAAAAGACCATAACTTCTATTTATGATATCCCTGAAAATTATGAAATTGCCGCAGTTCCTCTGACATTCAAATATAATCTTCCTGGCAACGGGGCCTCTTATGTTTATGAAGTTATCAGAAATGGCAATAAAGTTTCCATATCTTCAACCTTTTCAATCAATAAAACAATCTTCCTGCAGGCAGAGTATAAAAGTCTTAAGGAATTCTATAACAAGGTTATAAAGAAACAGGCAGAGCCGATTATCTTAAAACGGAAATAAAATGGGAGCAGAAGCAAAGCTGATTATTTCAGCGATAATTTTAACTACTGCATTTAATACAGGAACAGCGATTCCTGCTGAGCCAAAGTATAAAACAGCAGATATTCCAAAAAACCTTCTTCCCGATGCAAAGGCTGTTATACGCAAAAGCGAAACGATTTATGAAATTCTGGATATTAATAAAGCATCAAAGAAGGTAACTTATGCAATCACCATATTAAACAGCAATGGTATTGATAATTCTGTGCTTACCGAATACTACGATAAATTCATCACCATCAGGAAGATTCAGTCAAAACTTTATGATTCTGACGGGGCCGTAATAAAAAACGCTGCAAACATTGAGGTAAAGGATAATGCGGCAATTGCAGGTTATTCACTTTTTGAGGATAACCGTGTCAAAGTGCTTGATCCAAAATACAGGACATTCCCTTTCACAGTTGAATTCACATATGAAATAGTGTACGATGGATTGTTTTATTATCCTGCCTGGGAAGTTTATGATGATTACAATGTAGCAGTAGAGAAATCCAGTCTCAAAGTCATTACACCCAAAGGATTTAAATTCCGGTATAAAGAGAGCAACCAGACAGGAAATTGTATTATTACTGATGAGAATGAAAAAACTGTTTACACCTGGATGACCGAAAATTTGCCTGCCGTTAAGAAAGAACCATATGGAGAAGACATTAAAGAATTTACCCCGGTGGTGTATCTGGCACCGTCAGATTTTGAAATAGCCGGCTTTAAAGGTAATCTGGATTCATGGTACAATTTCGGAATGTGGATGAATACCCTGAACAAGGGAAGAAATGCTCTTAATCCAGCAACGACTGAAAAAGTCAGAAACCTGGTTTCTGGTCTTGACAATAACCGTGAAAAGATTAATGCTTTATACAGGTATATGCAGGGCAAAGTTAGGTATGTCAACGTGCAGGTCGGAATTGGCGGATGGCAGCCTATCGAAGCAGAATCTGTTGACAGGCTGTCATATGGTGACTGCAAAGCACTGGTGAACTATATGAAATCACTCCTCGATATTACCGGTATTATGAGCTATTATACTCTGGCTGATGCCGGAGAAGATATACCTCCTCTTAAGACTGATTTTCCCTCAAACCAGTTCAACCATGTCATCCTGTGTGTCCCTGACAGAAGTGATACGATCTGGCTGGAGTGCACAAGCCAGACCATCCCGTTCGGTTATATCGGCAAATTCACGGATGATCGATATGTGCTAGTGACAGGCAGTGAGGGCGGCACTTTAATAAAAACAAGAAAATATACAATTAATGATAACAGACAGATCAGGAAAGCGGTAGTCGAACTTGCAGCAAATGGAAATGCAAATGCAACCTTCAGTACTGATTATAATGGTGTTTTCTATGATGATGTAAATAAGGTTCTACTGATGGATGATACTGACAGAAAAAAATTTATTCAATCA
>JBGOXH010000173.1:0-6102 GCA_041479075.1 Bacteroidia bacterium
ATCAGTATAATACTTTATCCGAAATCCATCGCGCCTGAGGACCAGTTCTATATTTCTATGGCTGTTTCGCTTGGAATCTGCGACTTTATTGACAGCTTTTTCCCGGGCAGTAAAATAAAATGGCCGAACGATATTTATATTAAAAATGACAAAATAGCAGGTATTCTGATCGAGAATTCTATTCTGGGCGAAACCATTGAAAGTAGTGTTGCAGGAATTGGTATCAATATCAATCAGGAAAAATTCTCAGATGTAGTTCCAAATCCGGTGTCCATTAAAATGGTTACAGGAAATGAATATGACAGGGTTATTTGCCTGAAGCAGCTGCTTTCCGATCTCGATAGAAGATATAAACAGCTTTTATATGGAGATCATGACCAGATAAGGAAAGAATATAATTTACGCCTTCACAGGTTGGGAGAATGGCATTCTTTTAAAACAGAAGATACTGTCTTTCAGGGCAAAATAACAGAAGTATTATCATCAGGGATATTAAGGATAGAGAATAATTATAGCGCAATTATGGAATTTTTCTTTAAAGAAGTCGATTTCGTCAATTAATATCTTTCCAGCCTTTAAATTTTTCCATTTCACAAATCAGAGTCTCAAGAAACTTTTTTATTGGCTCAGAAGCAATCATTTTTAAAATAGGATTTAATTCAGCTACGAGTATTACATTCACCTCGGAATTTTTATTTTCAGCTTCGTGAATTTTCATAACAAGTGAAAAATTATTTACCTGCAAAGCATTCCCTGAAAACACAACCTTACTGTACATTATTTTTTCCTGAATACGTATATTTACTGGTCCAAGCAGGTTTACCTGGAGACTGCATGAATCATGGTCCAGGTTTACATTTTTGACTTTATCACGCGGGATGAATTGTTCAAAATTCCGGATATCTGTCACAAAGTTGTAAACATCGCTTGTGGTGCAGTCGAGTTTTCCGGTTCTGCTTTCAAATGTCGATATATCGCTCATATTTAAGATCTTAGATTTTGAATTTTCGTTTTATTTTGGGTTACCCCCTTTCCTGTCCCGCAGAGCGGGATGATTTGACAGCATACCCTCCTTCCCCCGTGGGGGAAGGCTGGGAAGGGGGTTTTATCATTGTACACCCCACGAAGAAGGATCTACTCTCCATTTTTTAAGTGTCTCAACATCAGATTCAGTAATATACCCTGTTTTTACAGCAGTATCTATAAGAACACTATAGTTGCACAAAGTATTAAGAGCACATTTCTCTGAAGCAAATCCATCTGCAGCTTTTTTAAATTCATATGTAAAAATCGCAACCATTCCAAGAACTTCACAACCAGCTTCCCTGAGAGCCTTAACGGCATTCAGGCTGGTACCTCCGGTGGAAATAAGATCCTCAACAACAACTACTTTCTGTCCTTTCTCATAATAGCCCTCAATCTGATTTCCGAGGCCATGTTCCTTGGCACCCGATCTCACATAAATAAAAGGCAGTACAAGCTTATCTGCAACCAGAGCACCATGAGAGATAGCTCCTGTTGCAACACCTGCGATCATATCGGCCTTCGGATAGAGCTCCGTTATAATTGATGCAAATGAATCGCGGATATAAGATCTCACTTCCGGAAAGCTGAGAGTTTTGCGGTTATCACAATAAATCGGAGACTTCCAGCCCGAAGCCCATGTAAAAGGATTTGACGGTTGCAATTTAATTGCTTTAATTTGTAAAAGATATTCAGCTATCTTTTTTGCACTTTTCTCCATAATGTCAGAAAATGTATAAAGTTCATTTCGAAAACAGATTCATTCTCATAAGCGACGAACCTGACCGGTTACAAAAATACGGCTTATTTTATAAGTTTTACGACACCAATGAACTTTATAAAATCATAACTGATTTTCAGTCAGATACAAAGATTTCAGCTGTAAATATTTACGGACCCGATATAAAACATATCTGGAAAATATTCAGGATATACTTTACTGAAGTTAATGCTGCAGGAGGCCTTGTAAAACATTCTTCCGGGAGGTATCTTTTTATTGAAAAGAAAGGGAAGCTTGACCTTCCAAAAGGACATATGGAACCCGGAGAAGAACCTGAAGCCTGTGCTTTAAGAGAAGTAAAAGAAGAGTGTGGAATAAAAGATCCTGTTATTATAAAAACTTTACAGCCCAGCTATCATACTTATACGTGGGAAGGGATCTCCTATCTCAAGAAAACCAATTGGTTTTTAATGAATTATGATGGGAAGATGGTAACTGAACCTCAAATCAAGGAGGGTATTACAAGAGTTGAGTGGCTTCTACCTGATGAGATCAGCAAGATAAAAAGTACAGCATGGCTTTCGCTGATGGATCTGATAAATCTCTCGATCTTCAAAGCCTAAGATTCTTCGCCTTTATAGTCTTTCAGATTTAATGTTGCAGGAACAAAACGCGAAGCATCGCCTCCGCTTCGTATTATATCGCGAACTATTGTCGAATTAATTGGTGTGTGTTCAGGTATAGTCAGAAGAAAAACTGATTCGATATCTGATGCCATTGCCTTATTAACCTGTGCAATAGCTCTTTCAAATTCAAAGTCGGCTGCGGTTCTGAGTCCCCTGAGAATATATTTTGCACCGTTTGTTTTACAGTAATCAACCGTAAGCCCTTCATAGTGGTCGACCCTAACACGAGGTTCGCTCTGAAAAACCTTTGATATCATTTTTTTCCTTGTTTCAAGAGAATAGTAACTTTTTTTCAATGCGTTGGCACCGACAGCAATAATTATCTCATCAAAAAGGCTAAGGGCACGTTTTACTATTCCTTCATGTCCGATTGTAAAAGGATCAAACGATCCTGGGAAAACAGCTATTTTT
Source organism: Bacteroidia bacterium (assembly GCA_041479075.1). GTDB lineage: Bacteria > Bacteroidota > Bacteroidia > Bacteroidales > VadinHA17 > LD21. Next base: position 2,842 of record JBGOXH010000173.1, read on the forward strand.
TTCATTCAAATGATATTTTTTTGGGATTCTTGACTTTTTGTTTCAAAAGAGCAAGCTCAAGCACACCCATTATTGTTTCAACATAGTGGAATTTTAATACTTTAATATATATTTCTTTAATGTCTTCCACATCCTTACGGTTTTCTTCCGATAAGATTATCTCTTTAATACTTGCTCTTTTTGCAGCAAGAATTTTTTCTTTAATCCCTCCTACAGGCAATACTTTACCCCGAAGTGTTATTTCTCCGGTCATAGCGAGGTACTTTTTCACTTTCCGCTGTGTAAAAGCTGATGCAATCGATGATGCCATTGTTATTCCGGCTGATGGCCCATCTTTTGGAATAGCACCTTCAGGAACATGAATATGTATGTTCCATTTATCAGAGAAGTTATCCGGAAGATCCAGCAGATCTGCATTTGACTTCATATACTCAAGGGCAATTATAGCAGATTCTTTCATCACCTCGCCAAGATTACCCGTTAAAGTCAGTTTACCAATACCCTTGCTGAGGCTTGTTTCTACAAACAGTATTTCTCCTCCGGCAGCAGTCCATGCCAAACCTGTAACAACACCTGCCTGATCGTTGCCTGAATAGATATCGCGGTTGTATCTAGGCGGACCTAACATCTCACCCAGGACTTTATCGGACAGTGAATTATTATAATTAGTTTCCGAAGCAATATTTTTAGCTGTGACTCTTACAATCTTTGCAAGACGTTTGTCGAGTTCTCTTACTCCTGACTCCCTGGTATATCGTTCGATAAGCTTCTCCATTATATTACCGTTAATGACCAGCTGACCGGGTTTAACTCCATGATTTTCAAGCTGTTTTGGAAGAAGATGATGTTTTGCAATTTCAAGCTTCTCCTCAACAAGGTATCCTGTTATTTCAATCAATTCCATTCTGTCGCGCAGAGCCGGGCTTATTGTTGCCAGAGTATTTGCGGTTGCAATAAACAATACTTTCGACAGATCATATTCCATTTCAAGGAAATTATCGAAGAAAGTGCTGTTTTGTTCAGGATCAAGAACTTCAAGAAGAGCGGAAGATGGATCGCCTCTGAAATCCTGACCCACCTTATCGACTTCATCCAGAATAAACACAGGATTTGAAGACCCTGCCCTCTTGAGATTCTGGACTATCCGACCGGGCATTGCGCCGATATATGTTTTCCTGTGACCCCTTATTTCTGCTTCATCATGCAGACCTCCCAATGACATTCTGACATATTTCCTGCCAAGTGCTTTGGCGACAGATTTTCCCAGAGAAGTTTTTCCGACACCGGGAGGACCATAAAGGCAAAGGATTGGAGATTTCAAATCGCCTTTAAGCTTAAGTACAGCGAGATGTTCCAGAATTCTTTCCTTGACGTCATCGAGGCCAAAGTGGTCATCATCAAGCACCTGCCTGGCATTATTCAGATCCAGATTATCCTGGGTATATTCTCCCCATGGAAGATCCAGAAGAGTCTGGATATAGTTGACCTGTACCGAGTATTCTGCAGCTGCCGGGTTGAGGCGGTGCAATTTGTCGAGCTCTTTTTCAAATATTTTCTTAACCTCTTCTGTCCATTTTTTTGTCTCGGCTTTTTTCTGGTATTCTTCTATCTCTTTCTCAACAGGATTGCCTCCCAGCTCATTCTGGATGGTTTTCATCTGCTGGTGCAGAAGGAATTCACGCTGCTGCTGATCGAGATCGCTTTTTACTTTTGACTGGAGCTCATTTTTCAGCTCCAGCACCTGTATCTCCTGTACAAGGAATTCAAGCAGCATAAATCCTCTGTCTCTTATATTATTGATTTCCAGTAATCTCTGCTTATCCTGAACCTTAATATCAGTATTGGAGCATATAAAATTAATAAGGTAAGTGTTATTTTCTATGTTTTTTATTGCAAATGAAGCTTCAGGGCTGATATTGGGATTTATCTTTATAATCTTGAGGGACAGGTCCTTAAGTGAGCCAACAATAGCATCAAAATCTTTGCTTATCAATTCTGGCTTTCTTTCAGGCATTGGCTTTACCCTGGCAATAAAATACGGGTCATCTGAAACCAGTTCGTTAAGGATCATTCTTTTACGACCCTGTATAATTGCCGTGGTTGAGCCATCAGGCATTTCAAGGAGTTTCACTATCTGCCCGATTGTTCCGACTGAATGAAGATCATTAAAGCCGGGATTTTCCATATCAGGGTCTTTCTGTGCAACAGTTCCGACTATCTTATCATTCCTGTATGCATCCTTAATAAGTTGTATTGACCGTGGACGACCTATTGAAATTGGCAGGACGACACCCGGGAAAAGGACTGTATTACGCAACGACAATATTGGAATAGTTTCAGGGACCTCAACGTTTTCAAGGTCGCCATCTTCCCCATCCGCAATAATAGGGATTATATCACCCTCTCCATCAAGTATATCCGGAAGTAATATCTCATCAACAGGTCGCCTGAATTTCTTTTCCATCTATATTTTCTCTTTTAACCTTCAGAGTGAATGCCAAAATTACTGAATATTTTCAGATAAATGCTGGTTGTGGGTATTGCAATCTTTGTGCCAATTTTAGGCCACTATCCTCCATTTACAATAAACCAACCCTGTCCCCAGCTTCTTCTGTTTTCCACATGTACTCACCCCCCGACCCCCTCTCTGTGTTCCTCATGTACTCACCCCCCGACCCCCTCTCTACTTCGTAAAGAGGGGGTGACCACATAAGTATAATTAGTCTATTATTTGATAATCCCGTTTAAAAAAGTGATTATTCTTTTAAGCGTTTCCTTCATGTTTGATAGATCTGTGTTCTTAATACGTAAGATCTTAATTCCAAGATTTTTTAGCTCAGAATCTTTGAATTCATCATATTCTATTTTTGTATCATGAATTGGGCCATCAAGTTCGATAACTGCTTTCTTTTCATCACAATAGAAATCAGCGACAAAATAATTTAGTCCTTTATAATCTGCTTTATAAATTATTGGATGCTGACGTAAAAATTTATACCCTTCAAGTTTACGATTTCTTAATTCTTTCCATAACTTTTTTTCTGATTCAGTCAGATTGCTTCTTAATTCTCTGGAATATTTTTTTACAACTTTAAAATCAAGATATTTTGACTTACCCATAATAAATAATTTACATAAATATATAAATTTCAATTAATTATAAGAACACCTTCCCCCTCTTTACGAAGTAGAGAGGGGGAAAAGAAGGGGGTGAGTACATGTGATCTGGTAAGTTGATGGGAGTGCAGCCGGCAAACAATA
>JBGOXH010000103.1:0-9365 GCA_041479075.1 Bacteroidia bacterium
AAGGAAATTGCAAGTCCTACACTTGCATATAATCCACTCGAATTAATTGTAATAAGGTCATCATTGATTGACTTGTCAACATACCAACCTGTTGCAGACCCGAAATTCTTATTGCTGGCTTCAGTAATTAAAGGATCTTTTAACTTTGCAAGTCGATAACCAACCCGGAAATTTGCAGAAAATATCTTTGAAATAAGCCAGTCTATTCCTGTTGCAAAATGAGTGCTGACACAATCCGACATTACTTTGTAGTCCACATCATACATTTTTACTTTTCCGTTCATATCTGCCATATCAATGCCAGATTCAAAAAATAATATCAGATTCCTTTTATAGTTTATGGAGTGGCCATATGCAATGCATGCACTCAGTGTAAAAAACTTAAGCTGCATCTCATTTAAACCATTATAAGTGTTCGATGCATAGAGAATCTTTGAAGGGCTTAAAATTCCGCTCATGCCAATCTTGGTCCAGTTCCTTCGTTTCCTTCCTAAAGGCATAGTCATCGAAAGATCGATTGAATAGAATAGCCGGTTTTCATTAATCTTCAAACTATTATCCTGATTAAGATTGGTCCAGAATAGTTTCAGATTATCAGATGAATTCCGATTTAAATAATATCCGCTGAACCCCATGTTGACTTTCCATTTTACAAATACAATTTCATCGTACTCCGCCTTTTTAGTAACGTTTTCATTTGTTTTTGAATAGTCAACTACCTTTCCGTTCTTGTAATGAATACTTGCAATATCGCTTATAAAAACAGAATATATCCCGGCAGGCTCTGGCTGTCCGAATTTTTTATATTTAATTTCTGTATCATCAGAGCTGATTATTGTTGCAGCAATATTGGTTCCGTCTTTCAGGATTATCATATCCTGAGCCTTGATAATCCCGGAAATTGCCAGAAGCAGGAAAATAAAGATGACTTTTTTCATAGTGTTCAAATGATCAATGAGGAACGTATAACAAAATTAATTAAATAATCCAAAAAAATTGTAATTTTATTTGATATACTAAGTTCATAATTAATGTGAAAACTATTTCAGCTTCAATACTTTTCTTTCTGGCTTTCAGCTCTATTTGTAATTCACAGACATGGATCAAAACTGACAGCCTGCGGATAATATTTCTGAATCGCAGCAATTATGATTCAGCTCTTTATTATGCTGAAGCAGCAGCAGCTCTGGTGAGGGCAAGATATGGAGAAAACTGCGTTCATTACGCTAATGTGCTGAATAGTCTCGCAGTATCTCATTTTTATCTCGGGAATCTGGTAAAAGCAAAATATTATACTTTAAAAGAAATAGGACTTAGAGAGACTTTAAATCTCGATAACGATGACAGCTATTTATATTCCCTTGAAAATGCCTCAATATTATGCAAAACAATGGGAAATCATGAAGAGGCTATTACATTTATTAAAAAAGCAGAATCCAAGGCTTCTAAAATATTTGGCAACGATAATCCTGAATATGCCAATATACTTTGCACTCTTGCCTGTGTGTACAATGAGATGAGTTGTTTCTCGAGCGATGTCTATTATCAAAAACAGGGAGATAATATATTTCAAAAAGCTCAAAACATCTATTTAAAAAATGGCGAAAAATCAAGGCCTGCACTTATCATTAACAAAACAAATCAAGCTGTCTTGATGTATAATACTTTTAACTATCCTTTAGCCGAATCTTTATTACTTGAGGCTGTCTCGCTCTGTGAGTCCGAATATGGACGCTCTGATCCATCTTTCGCAACAGCTTTGAACAATCTCGCTGTATTTTACTATAATAGTGGAAACTATAAAAAAGCAGAGAAATTTTTTATTGAAGCTGTCGACGTGTACACAAAAAGTCAGGCAGCACAATCCTCCCAGGCAGGCGTATGCATCAACAATCTTGGAGCTCTCTATTACGAAATGGGAAATTATAAGATTGCTGCTGAAATGCTTAAGGAATCTTTTGGTATAATGATTAACAAAAATCTGAAACAACATCTGTCTTTTGCAGTTATAATAAATAACCTGGCCTCCGTTGACCTGTTGAGCGATTATTATGCAAAACCGGAGAATAAAATAAAGGATCAATTAACCAGCTCAGGGGTAAAATTTTCTCTTGCGGAATCAATCTTCGACCAGAATTGTCATATGCCGCAGCCAATTGGCGAGATAATAAAGAGAAATATTTCGCTCTGGTATTTCATGATGGGTGATATCAATAAGTCAAAATTATTGATCTGGGATACAAATTGGAGATATAATACTGATGTCATTTACACAATGGTCAATAAATTGCCTTCAACTTCAAGATTGACCGCTGGCAGAAGCCAAAATGCTCATTCTATTCTTGAGCCACTGATGATCCCGATAAGAATAAAATCGATTGATCCCGGTTACGCACAATTACTAGCAGGAGCAAGTACTACTGCCGAATATACAAACACTGATAGGGCAATATTTAGATTAGTCATGGGAAGTGGAGATAAAACAAAAAAAGCATTGGGCGAGTATCATTCAGGATATTCAGAAACATTGAAGATGCTTTGTATGTATTATAAGACAGTAGGTGATCTTTCCAAAGAAGAGCAACTGATGCTGGAATATATGAACATTTTTAATCACAAAATGCTTCAGGATTTCACTTTTTTGTCTGAAAGCGAGAAGGAATTATATTATCAGACCCATTTGCCTGAGATGAATTCATTTATCGCTTATTCCTTAAACAGAAAAGAGAGGAATCCTGAAATCACCTGCTATGCCTATAATTACATTTTACTATATAAAGGTCTCATGCTTAAATCAAATACTGCCATGAGACTCGCTATTTTAAACAGCAAGGATCCTGAATTGCTGAAAAAATATGATGAATGGGTTTCCCTTAAAAAGGAAATCTCTGCCCTGTATTCCACTCCGGTTGAAATGCGCAACACGGACGTTACTACTTTGGAAAACAGAGCAAATATTCTTGAGAAAGATCTTAATCAAAGATCTCAGGTTTTTAGTGATTTTACTAAGGGAGCACAGCTGACATGGAACAATGTCCGCGATGGCTTAAAGCCTGGGGAGGCAGCAATTGAATTCACTCACTTCAAAGTAAGTGAGAAAAACAAAGGAGATGCAGTCTATTATTGCGCATTGATAGTCAAGCCTAACTCAAGACTTCCCGAGATGGTGAAACTATTTGAAGAAGCAGAATTAGAAAACATCATCGGAAAAACCGGGAGCACAAATATTGATTACGTAAGGAATATTTATGGGACCGGTAAAAATCCTGATGACAGGCTTTACAGACTAATATGGCAACCTATTGAAAAATACCTTGCTGGAGTAAATACTATCTATCTGTCTCCTTCAGGATTACTCTTTAAAATCTCTTTTCCTGCCATCAGAAACAATGCAAACATGTTTCTATGTGATAAATATATGATTGATATAAAAGGCAGCACCGGTAATTCTCCCTTAAAGGATGCCTTTTCATCAGATTATGGAATTTCAGCGATGGTCTGCGGCGGAATTCAATATAATAAGGATAATAGCAGAACACAGATCTGGAATTATCTTGAAGGGACAAAAAATGAGGCAGAAGCAATCCGTTCAATTCTTGAAAAAGGAAATGTTGAGGTCAATTGTTTGACTGACAATAAAGCTACTGAAACTTATTTTAAGCAATATTCAGGCAAATACAATGTGTTGCATATTGCCACTCATGGATTCTTTTACCCGGATCCGGGTGAGGAGAAAAATAGAATCAAAAGCTCTGAAGTTGAAGGTGGACCAATTGTCTTTCGCGGCGGAAGCACTGGATTTGGGGTCAGCAGTTTTGTAAATAACCTGAATCCGCTAATGAGGTCAGGATTGGTTTTTGCAGGAGCAAATTCTGTATGGAATAAGTCAGATATAGATGAAGGAGATGATGGTGTCCTGACAGCTCAGGAAGTGACTCAGGTTGATTTGAGAAAGGTCGGACTGGTAGTATTATCAGCTTGCGAAACTGGTCTTGGCGACATCAGAGGAAGCGAAGGTGTATATGGTCTGGAACGAGCCTTTAAAATGGCCGGGGCAAAATACATAGTTATGAGTCTTTGGCAGGTGCCGGATAAGGAAACAGAAGAATTTATGGTGACTTTTTATTCTAAACTGATGAAAAATAAGGATACAAGAAAAGCATTCTCTGAAACTCAGAAGGAAATGCGATTGAAATATGATCCTTATTTCTGGGCTGCATTTGTATTAATGGAATAATAACACACCATTTTTTTACTTCAGGTTATTGTCATCTAATCAAATTATGCCGGCTATTTTCCGATACAAAAATTCTTAAAGATATTGCCTAGTATCTCATCGGTGGTAATCTCACCGGTTATCTCACCAAGATAATGAATTGCCTGCCGTACATCAATTGCTATCAGGTCTTCAGGGATCTTATTTTCCAGTCCTGACAAAACCCTTTCAAGGCTCTCCGTTACTTTCATTAACGCCTCGTAATGCCTTAAATTAGTAATAATTACGTTCTCCGATATTAATTGGCTGTCGCCGGTTAAATGGTCCAGTGCCTTTTTAAGCTCTTCAATCCCTTCACCGGTTTTTGCAGATATAAACAGGAGGGATTCGCTCTCTTTCAATTCAATCTTTCCTTCAATCTCAGCTTTGCAATTATTAAGATCATTGTCAGTCTTGTTTATAAGAATTATAAGCTTTTTATCTTTTCCTTCTGTTTCAGAACGCACGATTGTCAATGTCTCCAATAATGCCTGCTTTCCTTCATTTACGTCTGCAACCAGTAAAACTATCGAAGCCTGCTCAATCTTTTCCAAAGTTTTACGGATCCCCAGGTTTTCAACTATATCACCAGTTTTTCTCAGACCAGCAGTATCAATGAACCGGTATTGGATCCCATCAATAATAATTGTATCCTCAATATAATCTCTCGTGGTTCCCGGAATCTCTGAGACAATAGCCTTTTCTTCATTTAAAAGAAGGTTCAGAAGTGTTGATTTTCCTGTATTTGTCTTGCCTGTAATTGCCACAGGTACACCATTTTTAATAGCATTACCTAAACTAAAAGATGCTGTAAGCTCTTTTGTGACTGAGAGCACTTTGATCACTAATTCTTTCAGTTTTCCCCTGTCGGCAAATTCTACATTCTCCTCGCCAAAATCGAGCTCCAGCTCGATAAGCGAGGCAAAATGCAACAGATCGGCTCTTAAAATGCTTATTTCATCGGAAAAATTGCCACGCATCTGGTTTATTGCAATCTTATGAGCCATCTTCGATTCTGAAGAGATAAGATCAGCTATAGCTTCAGCCTGCGACAGATCCATCTTACCATTTAAAAAGGCTCTCATGGTAAATTCACCGGGCTGCGCTGCAATTGCACCGTTTTTAATCAGAAGCTCAAGTATTTTTTGCTGAACATACGGTGAAGCATGGCATGATATTTCAACAGAATCTTCGCCAGTGTAGGAGTGAGGCGATCTGAAAATGCTTACCAGGACATCATCAATAATCTCCTCATTTGCACGTATTTCGCCATAGACAATCGTATATCCCTTCTGCTCAACGAGCTTTGTTCTGATATCCAGAGGGAAAAAAATCTTATCACAAATGTTGATGCTTCGAGTACCGCTGACCCTTATAATTGCAATTGCTCCCCCGCCTGAAGTGGCAGGAGCACAGATCGTTTCTTCACTCCTTATCATGTTGCGTAACCATGGTTACGGCAAATGTATGAAACTTATATGAACTTCCGGCTGCCGGCTGCCGGCTTCATTTTCTATTCTTGCCAACTGTCAACTGCCAACTGCCAACTTGCCTTATCTCTCCAGGTTCTGAATACTGAAATAAGAATCCTCCACCTTCACTTTTTCGTTGATATTGCTCAGTGAGATTTCAGATCTCCTGTTAGTTACAAGATTGTTTGCTATCATATCTTTAACCAAATACTTCCCCTCAGGCAGTGGATAAATGCCTTTTATTTCAATTGTCTTAAATAGCTCATTATCAAAATTATAGAATTCAATCTTTTTCACCTGGCAGTTGTCCATGCTGATATAGCTTACCTTTTTTGTATACCCGTATTCATCTGCTTTATCTTCATTAACAGGAGTGCTTCCTATGATCCATAAGTTATTTGATCCTGAACCAGTTACATGCTGATTGACAAAATCGGAGATTGGAGGAGAACCCATATCAGCATTGGAGAACTCTGAGCTCATAAAGCTTTTCCCTTTTTCAGACGATACAATGCGCCGGGTTTTCTTTAAAGCAGGCAGGTAAATCCAAATTTCATCTGTCATGATTTTGTTATCCACAATTAACATTGCAGTACCTCGGACATCAGCTGGTTCCATAAATTTAATGAACCGCTTTTCAAGTCCGTCGGGAAAGCTTTTTGTCGTCATCGAAATAATCCTGTTCCTCGAAGCTCCGTTCTTTTCAGTAATTGAAAGGCTCAGAGTTGCGCTCATCGAACCTGTCAATGTCAGATCACGACATTTGTTCATAATTTGTTCTGCATCCGGCAGCTGAGCCGATACCTGTAATAGCGGCAGGAGTAACCCTAGAAAGATCAGTCTCTTTTTCATATCTTTTAATTTTTGATTTATTCATATTCCTCTCTATAAACCCGGGCCTGAATTTCATAATGATTGCCGGGATTAAAATAAGTGCACCAAGTAGGCAGGAGCCTATTGATATAATTACCAGATAACCAAAAAATCGTATTGACGTAAACCCTGAAAACATTAAAGCTGAGAACCCGGCCATGACGCTGCATGCATTGATAATTATGCTCCGGCCAATTGTACTCATAGATGCTTTGGTAGCTTCTTCATAAGTTAATCCATTGATTATCTGAATATTAAAACACCAGATATATTGGATTGTAAAATCGACACCAACTCCAATCATAATTGATGAAAGCAGGGCAGTGGCTCCATCGAGGGCAATGCCGGTGAGACCCATAAATCCAAACAGGATCAGGATGGATGCTGCAAGCGGAATCGATCCGATAATTCCTCCTTTGAACGATCTGAATATTATTGCAAGAAGTACGAGTACTGTAATCAGAGCAAATAACAAAGAGGATATCTGTCCTCTGACTACCGAACCTGCAAAATCGGCCATTATTATTGCATAACCTCCCACTGTTATTTCAGCGGGAAGATCATTAGTAAGCTTATTTATTGTTGACTTGACATTGTTTATTACACTGTTTTCCGGATTTGAAAGCCGGATAAGAATATGAGCCTTGCTATTTTCAAGATTCATCATCTGTTTGAAATCGTCAGGATCACCGCTCATATTATAAAGCTCAAACATCTGGGCAATGCTTTCCCTGGTTTCAGGTATCTTGTCATAATTGCTCTCCTCCGCAGTGTAAATTGCCTTGCTCATCTCCCTCACAGCCTGTGATATGGAAAAGACCTGACCGACACCATCCAGCTTTTCAACATTCTGCGTAATGTTGTCTATGCCTTTCATTATCACAGGATCTTTGATGTCACCGGAAATCATTACTGAGATGGTCTGCGAACCACCAAATTTCTTACTGATGACATCTGAGGCCATCCGCAGAGGATTGTTCTTAGGGAAATACTTTTCCTGGTTTGTTTCGATTTTAATCAGGAAGATTCCTGATGAAATAATTAAGGTCGAAACTGCAAAAGCCACTATTATTCGTCCGGGATGTCTGACAATCATCTTCGAAAGAGAATTGAGAAATCTGTTAAACCTGTCCGTTTTTACTTTCAATGGCTTGAAACCTGCTCGTCCTTCTCCTCTCAGGTATATAAGCGCAGGTACGAAGAACAGGCTCATTACCAGAGCTGCAGTAACCCCGATTGCTGCGAGAATTCCAACATGTCTGGCAGGTATTATGGAATGCGTCAGCAATCCCAGGATGCCTGCTATGGTAGTCAGTCCGCTGAACAGAATAGGCATATTCAGCGAACCTAAGAGAGCCTTTATCATTTTGCTTCTGGAATCTATTCCTCCCTGAATGCTCAGCTCCTGAAACCTGGCTACAAGGTAAATACCATAATTATTTGCTACAGCAACAAGTATTATCGGAACCAGAAGACTTATTATTGACATTTTCCAGCCAAGGAGCGGGATCAAACCCATGCTTATTCCGGTCGAAAGCAACACTACTGAAAAAGGCATAAATACGCTCTTCCATTCACCCAGAGTAAACTTCAGGATCAGTAACATTATCAGCAAAGCGAGCGGAACCAGAATAAGGGCATCTTTCTTAACATCAGTTAAAACATGCTGCCTTATATATGGAAGTCCGCCTTTGAGTACCTGTGTAGTTCCCGGATGGTTGCTGATTATCGAATCGACTTTATGTAATGTAACTTTTTCAGCTTCAGCATTGTTAATAGTGGCAGTTATTGAAGCTGAAGTCATATCAGAAGAAATAACAATATCACGGGCAAACCTGTTTTTCAGAATTTCGTCTTTTAGCTGAAGCATTCCTGTTGAATCTGTGGGGATCCTTCTGATAAGAGGATCAGCCACCATGGAACTTTCAGAGCTTTTTATGGTTCTTACAGTAAAAGGTGAGATGCGGTTTGTGACACCTGTAAGCTTTGAGATATCACGATCTATTTCTTTGATCTGTTTTAAGTTGCCGGTTGTCAGAATTGTGCTGTCGCTGAAAAGTAAAACAATCATATCCTGAACTCCGAATTCTTTTTCAATTTTATCAGTTTCAATCTTCGACTTCATGGTCGTAGGAACATAGTTCCTGATCTCCGGATCAGTTTTTGAAAAGGGGATAAGTACTCCGAACGAGATACCGAGAACAAGGCACACGCTTATTATAACCCAGCGATATTTTATAATAAATTCCGTCATATTAAAAATCAACCCTCATAGATACCCTTATACAATTCATAAATTCGTCAACTATATCATAAACAGAACCTTTACGCCCTGAATAATATTCTCCGCCAATGTTTATTGAAAGCCCGTCAGTTGGCTTATATGTCAGTTCGGGCATTAAGACAAAATCGCGTGAAGTAAAATTATAGAGAGTAAAAACCGAAGGAGTCAGCTTTCCATAAAACAGATCGGTTTCAACCCGTAAGCCGGCTGAATGATAAGATTTCTCCAGCTGATAATTATAAAGCCTGTTGAATGCTCCGACCTGCTGACGGACATATTCCTGTACATCGAATCCCGGATCTGCAGCAAGCATTGCGGCCAGCTCGGTCATATCAAACTCGGTACCAATAAATGGATCAACAGGGGAAGGTTTGAAATTGGGAATAGCTTTCCCTGAATATTCTCCGGTAAAACGCCAGTTTCCCGGAGACCATTCAATTCCGGCTACCCATTTTATTTCCTGCATTGGAACATATTCATA
>JBGOXH010000004.1:0-22677 GCA_041479075.1 Bacteroidia bacterium
CTGCTCCCTGAGATGACCTGTATAAGAGAGGAAGATGCAGTAACGTCCTCATGTATATTGTATCCCAGGTCTGCAAAAATCTTGGTTGAAATTGCTTTTGAAGTATCACTTGGTGCAACTCTGACGGAATCCTGAGCTAAACTGGTTGATCCTGCCAGGATACCTAAAACCATGGTTAAAGTGATCCTGTGCATATTGGCTGTATTTATTGATAGTCCCTAACTACATCAATAACCTCCGGGAGATCCATCCCTATCTTCTCCAGGAATTCAATTTTTGGAACGCCATTATTATTCCAGCCCCTGCGCTTATACACTGCATTAAGAAGTCCTTCATACTGATCCTCCCTGTATTTACGCAGTATCTTCATTTTTTCCTCGGTTGGCATTCCTTCTGTATTTATATTGACCTTTTCCCTGAGTTGCTTATCATATCTTTCTGCACGCGATTCATACTCTTCTTTTGTTACTGGGCCTGCAGCACGATAAGGCTGCCTGTCGTGAATCCGTGTTCCAAAACCTCTCCTCAGATTAAAGACCCTCTGGAAGTTATAAACCCTCTCTGAATCTTCAATTAATTTATGCTTGTCAAATTCACGTCCGGTAACTGCCTTATAAATAGTTATATAGTTATCAACATGCTCAGGTACTTTTGCAGGTTCATCAGTCTGGGCATTGCTTTCAGGCTCGACATCGTTCCATGGAAGCTTGCAAAGACCTACAAGGCCAAACCATGTTCTGAACATCGGAAAATAATGCAATGCTTCCGCTTTATTTTCGAAAGTCGGGATCTGGTTATTAACCATATCCATGAAAATAAGCCATGCCTCGTCATGCTGGGGACCTTTATTTGTCAGAGCAAATCCACCCTGCTGAGCAAGAGATTCTTTCGACATATACTGGGAATATTCCAACCCTTTGTTTTCCATTCCGATGTCATTTAGAAAAGCTGGATCGCCCCATCCGTTCTTAATAAACATCTCCTTCATCTTGCGTACTCCGAGTCCTGCAACAAGACCGAAACCCTCACCCCTGGCAACCTGATGAAGTATCTCCAAAGCATCTGCTGAATTTCCGAATTTCAGCTCAAGTCCGCCTGTTCTCTCCTTATTAAGAATGCCATTTTCAAAACATTCCATAATGAAGGCTGTCACAGTGCTCCATGTTATTGTGCATATTCCGTAAGTGTCGCAATAAAAATTTGTTTCAATAATATAATCCGGGTCAAAAATTCCGCAATTTGATCCCAGCCCTGCAGCATTCTCATATTCAGGACCGTCAACGATTACTTTTTGGCCTTTATAAGGACCCGTTTTGATTTCAAAATCATCAACTGCCTTACAGCACGACATATTACATCCTATCCAGCAGCCGTCCGGAATATTCTGGGTGAAGTTACTTTTCCAGACAGATGAATCGATCTTATATGCATCCGGATGACTTCCGAATTTAAAATTATGAACGGGAAGAAGATCATGGTCGTTCATAATCTCCATCAGGTGTGCGGTACCAACCTGCCTCATCTGGCATTGTTTGTCGTCAAGTTCACGCATCTCTCTGTTGAATCTTTTTCCCCTTTCCATAATCGCCTCAAGATCAACGACATTATTAAGGTTTCCTTTAACACCGGGGATCTTGCAGACAAGCGCTTTGATCTTTTTATTTCTGAAGACAGTTCCGATACCCCCGCGTCCAGCCTGCTTAAGACGGATCTTTTTCCTTTTCGAATCGTAATAACTGAAGTTCAGCATGCCGATAAGTGAATGCTCTGCAGCTGATCCTGCCGATACAACACCAATATTTTTCTTTTCGTTATCATTATCTGCAAATATCTCGGTCAGCTGTTCTGCTATGATGTGACTATTAACAGCTTCAGCAGGAGCTTCAAAAATCTCTACCTTATGATCAATGCCATCAATAAAAATAATAATATCGTTCTGAGCTTTTCCCTGGAGCTCCAGCGCATCAAATCCTGAAAATTTAAGGAATGGGCCAAAGAAACCACCGACATTACTGTCCATAACAGAACTCGTTTGCGGTGATAAGCTTACAACAAGTGATTTTCCTGTTCCCGAATACTGAGTGATGCCACCGATTGGGCCCGATGAAATAACTATCTCATTTTCAGGATCATTCCATTGCGTATCAGGTTTTGTAGCATCCCAAAGAAGTCTTAGTCCATAACCTTTTCCGCCAATGAACTTTTCCTTCATTACAAGAGGAACATCTTTTTCCTTTATTTCCGCAGAACCAACATTAATATAAAGGATCTTATCGGTATAACCTTTGCTCAGAGGGGTCCAGGTATAATCCCATCTATTCAGGAGTTTGTGCTGCGCCTTAATTGAATTTATATCCATTTTGGGAATATTCTAAGTGAATTACGTACTTCTAAAAATCAAATTTACAATATTTTGACCAAGTTTGCCATGACATTAATCAGGGTGTTATCGCCTGTCAATATGATAATTAATACATGTTTTCACCTCTTCGACTTTTTCTAATCGGTTTTTCTGAAAATTACCTGTTCGTAATACATAGTGTCTGGCTAATTTAAAGAGATCCCTCATTCCTCCGCCAACTGGCGGACGAGGAATCTCTTCCCGTGGTACCCATCCTGATCATGTCATTCCGAGCGCTTTGGGCACCGAAGCTTTAGCGAAGGTGACCAGCAAGGAATCTCCTTTACAGTCCTGTCATTCTTATCATCCTTTCATTCATAAGTGAAGCGAAGAATCTTTTTCATATTTTAAAGATTATTCTTTTAATAAGCTTTATTCCTAATAAAATAAGTACTCTCTTTTCCGCGTTAGTAAAACGTAATCTTGCAAATAGATCAAAAGGTTAGTACCTTTGTAAAACCAAAAAAAGTAAAATGAGTCGTTTAAAAATATCCTGGTTCCTGATGGTACTTTTGATGCTAATCCTAACAGGTTGTCCAAAATCTACATGGGAAGAGCAGGAGCGGAAGATGATAGACGATTATATCAAATCACTGGGAGATACTACATATGTTCTTTACCCAAGCGGATTATACTATATTGAGCTTATTCCGGGAACTGGTCGATCTCCTGTTGATTACGATACTGTTTACTTCAAATACGAGGCAAAATTTCTGGATCATGTGACCTTTGATACAAATGACCCGGTTTCAGTTCCTTATAAGCATGTTATGGGGACTCAGGTGGGAAAAGTTGTAGCTGGTGTTGATGAAGGCTTAAGATATATGAAAGAAGGAGGAAAATCAAAATTTCTGACACCTTCCAGCCTTGCTTATGGATTCGAAGGACTCTGGCAGATAGTGCCAGGTTATACCCCTCTTCTCTGGGTTATTGAACTCGACAGTGTAAAAGCCGGGCCAGGCAAATAGCAGAGAATGAAATTTTCCGAAATAAAAAATCATCTTGCATTATTCAGGGTTGGTATTGCCGGCGCAGGCGGGCTTGGCTCGAACTGTGCTGTTGCATTGGCAAGATGCGGGGTTGGTACACTTGTTTTGTCTGATTTTGATATCATAGAACCGGCAAATCTGAACCGTCAGTATTATTTTACCAACCAGGTCGGAATGCTGAAAACTGCTGCACTTAAGGATAATATTGCCAGGATAAATCCTGATATTACTGTAATTGCCCACACTGAAAAGCTTAACGAATCAAATATTCCTGAGATTTTTGAAGGTTGTGATGTTGTGGTTGAAGCATTTGACAAAGACGAAATGAAAGAGATGCTTATTGAAACTGTCCAGACTAAAATGCCGGGAACACCTGTTGTAGTTGGTTCAGGACTGGCAGGCTGGGGGAAAAGTAACAGAATCAGTTACAGGAAAATCGATGAAACTCTGTATGTTTGTGGCGATGAATCTACAGTTGCAGGGGATGAATTCCCCCCAATGGCTCCAAGAGTAGGAATGGTCGCAAATATGCAGGCAAACACTGTTGTTGAAATTCTGATGAAAAAAACAAAAGATTATTTTCAGACATGAAAATATTATTGAACAACAGACTTGAAGAATTCAATAAGGAACCGTTAAGCATTAACGAAATGCTTGAACTGAAAAAATTCTCCTTTAAAATGAGAATAATCAAGTTAAATGGCGTTTTGATTCCAAAAGAAAAATACGATTCTACTTTTATTCACGAGGGCGATAATGTTAATATGCTTTATCTGATGAGCGGCGGTTGAAAGAAAAAGTTTAAATTTGCACCATAATGTTAAGGTTCAAATTTTTAGATAGGGTCCCTCACATTTTCAGGAATAAATATATACTAACAATCCTTATCTTCCTTATCTGGATTTTATTGCTCGATACAAATAACCTGATAGCCAGGTACAAAGATATCCGTGAACTCCATAAGCTCAGAAACGAGAAGGAATATTATACAAAAAAAATTGAAGTCGAAAAAAGCAAGCTTAAGGAGCTGAAAACTGACGATCAGAACCTTGAAAAATTTGCAAGGGAACAATATCACATGAAAAAACCTGACGAGGACCTGTATATTGTTCTGACTCCCCAGGAAGACCGGAAAATCACTCGAAAGAATAACTGAATTAGTTATTTAACCACAAAGAGCACTAAGGAAAATCACTAAGAGCACAAAGGCAGTACAAAAAATCCTTTGTGTTCTTTGTGTGTACTTTGTGTCCTTTGTGGTTAAGTTTTCTTAACCTTTTTCAAGAGATCTGTAGAAAATCAATAATTTATTAGGATCATTTGAACTGAACTTATACCCTGTTAATGACAACAACCGTGAGGCTGCATCTGCAACAGGCTGTTTCTCAAATATATCCGAATGAACATAATTGAGATATTTCACAATCCTGAACATATTAAACCATCCGAAAAACCTTTTCGTAAAAGACTCTTTTGCAGATGAATTTTTATTCAATTCGGCTATTCTTGATAACCACTCTTTTTCATCAATAAAAGATTTCAGGCCGGCAGGCAATGCTTTGTAGAAATCCTGAATTTCCAGGATGCTTCTTCGAAATAATCTCTCAACCGTACTGAATAATTGTCTGAGTTCTAGGAAAGAATCAATATTATATGTAAGGAGCTGATCACTGCTGTCATCCATTAACCTGGTTATTGAAGGGCCTGTTCCGAAAGGAACTCTGTACGATTCTCTTGGAGACGGACGAACCACAGTCGTATTCAGAGAAAAATACCCGTCTGTCCGGACCAGGTTCTGAATGAAGTAAAAATCTTCACCGGCCTGTCTTCTGTTCATTCCCCCGGCTTTGACGTATTGCCCGGCTTTAACTGCAATAGCAGAGCCAACCGTGTGAAAAGCATATGGAAAGCTTGAAAACTTCAGAGCCTGAAGATAATATCTTAAGTGTAACTCATACAGTATGATGTACTTATAATTTTTTTCAGGGTATTCTTTACCTGAAAGAGGATGTTCAAAATATATTGAGCATGCTGTATTTTCCTTCTTTTTCAGCAGATTTTCACATATCGAAGTAAAATAATTCTTCTCCACAATGCAGTCTGCATCAAGGCTGACAATGACTCCTTCGGATTTTTCAATTGAATTAAAACGTCGCAAAGCTTCATCCATTCCTGTTTTTCTGGCAAGTCCTACGCCCCATTTGTCAAAAGAAGGTTGTCCTGCATCAAAGATAAAAAGCCGGAAGTAACAATTTGGATTTTCTTTCTTCCAGCTTTCGATATTAATAATGCACTCATTGTTATGCCTGATACTTTCTTTATCAGCATCAGCCGGTGCATTAACAATTATAATAACTTCAACTATGCAATCAGGTTCCCTGCATTTGGCGAGGGAATCAAGAAGGATTGATATGGCGGGTTCATTAAAAGCAGGAATAACAACTATTATACCTGTTTGGTTATCAGGCGTTTCTGTGATTATTTCAGGGAATAATGCCCTCTTGTCAAGCCACGCTGTGGCAAAACTCATTGCATTTATTTTTTCTCAGCCTGATATTTTTTATTCAATTCATCAAGGACTTTACCGGTGATATCATGGCCAGGGTCTCCATAGAGGACAACACTTCCAAAGCTCTTACCAAATATATACTGGTAGTTATATTCTGATTTGTTTTCTTCGAGAAATGAAGTTATGTACTCAATGATCTGTCTGTTCATAACCTGCTCTTCTTCAAGAAGATTTGACTGAAGTTTATCACGAAGGGTTACCAGTTCCTGTTGCTGCTGATAAAGTGCCTGTTCTATTTCTGCTGCAGTTGCCCTGGTTATCAGGCCTTTATTAACCTTGTCCTGATAGTCTTTTGCATTCTTTCCGTATTGAGTCCCCTTTGAATTAAGTTCAGCTTCTGCTTTTTTCTGCTTTACCATAAGATCTTCTCTTCTGTCAAAAAACATATCGAACTTATAAATTACACTATCGAGGTTTATGAAAGCTATCCCTTGTGCCGGAGTTTCAGTCTGAACAGTTTCTTTCACAGGCTTTTTGCTTTTTTTACCGGTAAAGTAAAGGGCATAAAGAGCTGCTATGGCAAGAAAAAGGACGGTAAACAGTATTACAGAAAGTTTCTTCATCTCAAATTAAATATTTATTAAACAATTGTCAGGCGCAAAGATAAAAAATAAAAAGATAAGGCTGCAACCGGCTGGAAATTATTATAAAAGCATGAAGGTAAATTGATTCCGAAAGGAACTGAGCAATCCTAGAATTCAGGACAAGGTAATGCTCTCATTTTCTTTCTTTGCGAATTAAGACTAAATGTAGAGAATTCATAAATAAGAGCTACTTCATGTGCACCACCGGTAGAACCGATCAGGTTCGAAATAGTGAAGTCGTAGCTATAACCGATATGGAACTGTTTCGTTTTAATTCCAACAAGACCTATAATTGCATCACCCGCCTGAGAAGTAAGGAAAGGAATGCCCCTGTACCATAAACCGAAAATTAAAGGATCCCTGTAATAATATAATCCAATATCTGTTTGATTAAAACAGCTTTTTCGAGAAGCTTTATCTTTATTGAATAATTTGCCCTGTCTCTGGTAATTTACAGCAACAGAAAGCACCTCTTTCAGCTTAACTCTCAATCTTGTTTTCTTATATAACTGAACACCACCATAAAGATTGAATTTAATAGGCACTTTTGTGTCTTTTGTGTTATCTCCATAAAAAGATGTTTTTGGAGCAAGCAGGTGATCCAGAGTAAAGCCTGCCCAAATCCTGTCATTATAAGTAAGAGCTGAAGCAGCAAAATCCACATCAGCTACATGCGAAAAGGACGGAGGATAAACAGACGGTGTTGTCCCGCTTCCTGATAGCTGGCTGTTAAAAACCAGCTTATAAATGTCAAGTCCGATGTAATAGAATTTAAAATGTACCCCTGGTCTGATATGCCACTGTTTATTAATATTGAAATCATAAGAGTATAACAGGCCAAGATTTGTTGTGCTCAGGTCTCCCGAGCCGGCAACATCATAAGTTGCCAGAACGCCAATACCGGAATTAAAATTTGGCATGGCTTTATCAAATGAAATACTGTAGGTATGGAAAACCCCCGGAATAGCAGGCCACTGGTTCCTGTAATTCAGTCCGAGCCTGTAATCTTCTGTTGCACCGGCAAATGAGGGTGATAAATAAAGAGGATTCGCATAGAATTGGGAGAATGTCGGATCCTGGCTATAGCCATCTACAAAAAGGACAAATGACAATATCAGTATATATTTAATCCTCTTCAGCAACACAGTCCAGTTAGATTTACGTTGACGAAAATAGTTAAATCAATTAACAATTCCTTAAGATTTAACGAATTTTTACCCTAAATATGACAGAGACAACATGAATTTTTAATGAATAGTGATAAAATTTAGATAAAAGACCTGAATTTATTGATGAATGGGAGAGGCGATTTTCAGGGATTTCGAAAAAAACAGACTCAATTTTTCAGTAGTGTGACATCACCCATTTTAGTAAAATTCTCTCCGTTCACAAAATTTCCACGAACTTTCCAGATATAAACACCAGGGTCGCTAAGCTGGCCTTTGTAATAACCATCCCATCCTATATTTACATCATTGCTTTCAAAAATCATAATGTTACGCCTGTTGAAAATTCTTAACTGATAGTCAGATACACCGGAAAAAACAGGATGAAATACCTGAGAAGCTTCATCGCTTTTCGTAGTATAATAACCTCCTGTTGTTCCATTGGGGTTTGGAATAAATGCATTCGGGAAATTGATAAAGTAACCGGAATTTGAAAATGCATTATAAATAATGAGTGAGTCGGAACAGCCAAATTCTGAAAATGCAACAAGCCGGACATTATATTTTCCTGATTTATTGTATGAGTATAATGGTTCAAAAAGCTCAGAAGAATTTCCATCTCCAAAATCCCATCTGTATTTCTCCGCACCTGTTGAATAGTTATGGAAGCTGATCTGATCGTCAGGTACAATTGCATCTACAGGAGTAAATTCGAACTTTGTTGCAGGTTTGGGACGGACTGTGATAACAGTTGAAGAAACTGATTTTATATCGCCGGGACCAGACACCTGCAATATGACTTTATATTCGCCTGCATTATCAAATATCCATTCAGGATTTTTTTGTGTTGAATAACCACCATCACCAAAGTTCCACACACAGGAATCGAATGAACCTGCTTTGTTTTTAAATCTTATTTTTAGAGGAGTACACCCTTCTGTAACAGAAGCTTCAATAAGATTTTCATTGTTATTTATTCCACCCTTGAGCTCATCTTTTTCCGTAGATGTTTCTTTGATGACTCCATTTTTAGGCAAAGAACTCACAATGGCAGAAGGAGCAGAAATAATGTCTTCCTTGCCTGAAATGCCCTGATTAACCTTTTCATTTTTACCTGCTTCTGTTGTTATTGAAGGACTTTCCCTTCTTTCTTCTGCTTTGCCCTGAATATTTTCTGAAGGATTTAAGGTTTTATTTGAAGGAATAGTTACAGCCAGGTTGTCAGTTACATTTGAATTTTTAATTTCGATGGAAACGGGTTCCTCTGTTTTTCTTTCAATTTTATTCTTATCAGGTCCTGAGGACAAAAAGATAGCAAGAGCTGCTCCGGCAACTGCAATACTCCCGGCATACCAGATATTGAACCGGGTCGGGTTAAAATGCAGGAATTCCCTTCTTCCGAGCCTGCGCATAAGATTTGCGCTGACAGACGGAGAAGGTATAACCTCCGCATTTTCAAGCTTTTGCCTGAATAACTCGTTCAGCATTCTATCTTCTTTTTTCCCTTTCACCTTATTTTAAAATTCAATCTTTATTATTTATCACCTGCAGAATAGTTGCTTTTCAGTTTTCGCAGTATTTCAAGCTTTTCCCTGATCGCTGCTTTTGCCCTGCTGTACTGCGATTTCGATGTATTTGTATCGATTCCCAGCATTTTAGCTATCTCCTTGTGTTTATATCCTTCAACAGCGTAAAGGTTAAACACCATTCTGTATCCTGCAGGCAACTCATTAAGAACTTTATACAATTCATCAGATGTAAAGAAGTCCTGTTCAAAACTTGCAACTCCTGTTTCGACCGACACATACTCCTCAATTTCAATATGATACCTGAATTTCAGGTTTTTATGATAATGAGTTATTGCCGTATTAACTGCAACTTTTCTTAACCAACCTATGAAAGAACCTGTACCTGAAAAATCTTTTATATTAAAAAAAATCTTTAAAAAACTATCCTGCAAAATGTCCTCTGCTTCTGCTTTATCAGTTGCATACCTCAGACAAACTCCAAGCAAAAAACGTGAATACTTGTCGTACAGCAGCTGTTGCGATTTTCGGTCATGCTTCGCACACCCATTTATTATTTCATGGTCGTTCATCATTTGCCGACGACATTTTTAAGACATATCATGAAAATAAATGGTTGCATAAACTGAAAAATTAATTTAAAATAAATGATTTCATCTATCAATACCTTTCATTTCAATGACAAAGGTCATTAAAAAATAAACAGAGATCATCTTTTTTAGCATTTTATAAACGAAATTTACCATTTATATATTCCAGGCACCATGTTTAACAAATTCATTACAGCAATATTACCATTTTTCCCGAAGAAATTCATCTGGATTTTTTCACGGCCGTACATTTCAGGCGAGACAATAGATGATGCGATGGGCGCATCAAAAGACCTGAACAGCAAGAATATCAAGGTTACTCTGGATGTTCTTGGTGAATTTATTAAAACTCTCGATGAAGCTGATATCAACAAAAAGGAATATCTCGATCTGATAGACATTTCATACAAAACCGGTATAGACGGGAACTTTTCAGTTAAACCTACAAGCTTCGGCTTGCTGATTGATAAGAATATCTGCTACCAGCATCTCAGGGAGATAGTCGCAAAAGCAGCTTCATATAAGGGATTTATCAGGATCGATATGGAAGATTCTCCATGTACCGACATGGAAATTGAATTATTCCGCAAACTGAAGGTTGAATTTCCTGCTAATGTAGGATTGGTTGTCCAGGCATATTTAAAAAGAACACTGAATGATTTAAAAGGAATGGCCGATCTGAATAGCGAAACAAATCCTTTAAGCTTCAGGCTATGTAAAGGAATTTATGTTGAACCCGAAGCAATCTCATATAAGAAATACGAAGAGATAAATCAGCATTACCTTGAAGATCTTGAATTTCTGTTTCAGAACAAAATCCATGTCGGTATTGCAACTCACGATAAACCTCTGGTAGATGGGGCTTATAACCTGCTCAAAAAATATAATGTACCTGAACATCTTTATGAGTTCCAAATGCTTTATGGAGTCACACCTAAGCTTCGTGAAAGTATTGTGAATGAAGGACATACAATGAGGGTTTATGTTCCGTTTGGTGAAAAATGGTTTGGTTATTCAACCCGTCGCCTGAAGGAGAATCCTAAGATGGCAAGTCATATCATTAAGGCGATATTCTATAAGGGATAAGAATAAGATCGTCTCAAAAGGCACCATCCCGCTGAAACGGGAAGAAAGTTAAAATACTATATATCAGCACTTTGGGACTGTCGAAAAAGTCATGTTTCACCCCCAAACCCCCCAAGGGGGGCTTTTTAACTCTCTGTTTTTCAGTAAGTCCCCCTTGGGGGATTTAGGGGTAGATAGTAAAAGAGGGACTTTTTCAACACCCCCTGTCCCGTCCGCCAGCTGGCGGATCGGGACGGGGTGGTTACTTTAACTTTTGAGACACCCTTTCTTATTTCCTCTGTTTTAAAGTTTCGAGATATTTCTTATGAATCTGGTAAATATCCTGGTCCGTCAGCTGAGGCTGAAGGGGCTGAGGTTTTTCAGGTAATCCTTTAATAAGGAGATAGACTGCGGGAATTAATAGTAAAGGACTCAGCCCGATCATTTTGTCAGGCGGGATTTGTCCTCTATAGTAGGCATCTTCACGTTGTTTTTGGCGTATAACTTCATAATTTGTCGCTGGATCGCCAAGCTTATTCTGACTTACACGTGCCTGATAAGCTGATACAGCAAGGTTGTATTTTGCATTTTCATATTCAGGATTTGATTCAACCCTGGGATTCATAAGATCCGACTTCAGGGATGTAAGTCTGGGAATTATAATCACTTCACCTATCAATAAAGTGTCCGTATACAAAAAAATTCCGGCAATAAATTCCCTGCCAGCCAGTGTATCGCTAATAAACATAATAGCTTGTTTATAGCCAAGCCTTCGGAAAATAATGGTGTCATTTCTGTTCACATAGAAAGCAAATTTTCCTTCACCGTCACTGGCAGAAATAAATGATCTGTTTATAAATATCTGAGAGTTTGACAGTGGATATTCGGTATTTGCATCCATCACCAGACCATGGAAAAGGATATTCCCCCTATCATTATTTAACACCTGGCAAAAACCGGAATTAATGAAAAAGAGTAAAGAAGCTGAAACCAAAATGAAATATTTTTTCATAGATCGTAATGCTCGTTACAGTTTGATTATTAGCTCGTTAAGTGACCTTTTGGGAACATGATGGGTTCTTTCTCCATCTCTCCAGTATTTCACATCGCCATCCTTAATATCATCAATAATCACTTGTTCGACAGGTTTTCCAAGAGCAAGAATCAGCAATATTTCAAATCTTTCAGGAATTTTCAGGTCAGATCTTAGCTGTTCACGCCTTATTGAAGCAATCATGCAACCTCCCAGTCCAGCCTCAGAAGCTCCGAGCATTATACTTTGTGCAGCAATCCCATGATCGACTCCAAAACCCTCAGCAATTGATTTATCGCCAAGAACGATGATGTATCCCGACGGCCTTTCCCCAGGTTCGGGACCATCCCACTCCTTCAGGTATGCTGCCCATACTACTGAAGGGAAAACCCTGGCACAATCCTCAGGTGAGTTATAAATCAGGTATTTCAGAGGCTGACGATTTGCTCCTGAAGCCGAAAGTCTGGCCAGTCCGATAAGTTCCTCAAGAGTCTTATACTCAATACGATAAGACTCATCAAACCGTCTGCAGGAACGGGTTTTGAAAACGAGATCTTTTAGTGTCATTTATACACTTATTTTTATTTCTTCTCTTCTTTGTCAGCTTAGAGGTCTATTCCCGAAAAAAGGTGGTAAATATTAAATTACGGATTTACAAGGAAATCAAAGCATTATCAGAAACGCTTTGAAATAATATCCCAGTCAATTATCTCCCAGAAGGATTTAAGATAATCGGGACGCCGGTTCCTGTAATCGATATAATATGCGTGTTCCCATACATCGCAGGTTAACAGTGGTTTAAGCCCTTTTCTCATAGGATTTCCGGCATTTGATTCCTGGATGATCTGCAGATTTCCATCTTCATTTTTTACCAGCCATGCCCAGCCGGAACCAAAAAGAGTAACAGCTGCTTTTGTAAACTGTTCTTTAAAAGAATCGAAGGATCCAAATGTCTTAATGATAGCATCAGCCAGTTTACCTTCAGGTTTACGTTTGCCATTCTTTGAAAATGATTCAAAATAGAAAGTATGATTCCAAACCTGGGCTGCATTATTAAAAATGCCTCCTTCAGCTTTTTTAATAATAGTTTCAAGATCTGCTTTTTCGAATTCAGTGCCAGGAAGCAATCCGTTCAGGTTGTTTACATAAGCCATGTGGTGCTTACCATAATGATATTCAAGTGTTTCTTCACTTATGTGAGGAATAAGTGCGTTCAGCCTGTATGAAAGTCTTGGAAGTTCGAATGCCATGGTTCAGATGTTTTAAGTAAGAATTCAGAAATCGTATATCAAATCAAATGTAAACAATTTAAGCCATTTGATTTAATGCGGAGTGAGAAAAATTTGTTCCGGCATTTCAGGAATTATTCCCTTCCCTCCTGCTATTCTGAAAAGTTCAGAGATGGCTTTCTTACCCTCTTTGCCCAGATTTAATGTGTATTTATTGACAAAGAGCTTGATATGATTATTCATTACCGTACTATCCATTTCCTTTGCGTTGGAAGTGACAAAATCGTATGATGCGATTGAATCGTGATAAGCAAATTCCAGGCTTCTGCGGATAATACGGTTTACTTTTAGTGCTATATCATTCCCGATCCTCCTGTTTATTACGATCATCCCCAGAGGTATGGGAAGATTAGTAAGATTATGCCAATACTCACCCAAATCAGCAATTTTCTGAAGTCCCTTTTTATGGTACGTGAAACGCGTTTCATGGATTATCAGTCCTGCGTCGACTTTATCTTTCAGTATCGCATCTTCGATATCGGAAAAAAGGTATTCTGTTTTATTATTTGCTCCTGGCCATGCAATGCTTAAAAGGAGGTTTGCAGTAGTATAATTACCCGGAATGGCTATTCTGGAAGAGATCAATTCTGACTCGTAGATTTTGCGCTTGCTGATCAGGAGCGGCCCGTTCCTGTGACCAAGTGCGCTTCCTGAATCGAGGATAAGATAATTCTTGGCTGTAAAAGCGTATGCAAAACAGCTTATTTTGGTGATATCAAGTTTACCTGAAAAAGCCCTGTGGTTAAGTTCCTCGACATCAGACAGAAGATAATCAAATTCCAATCCCTCAGTATCAATTCTCCCATGCACCATAGCATCAAAAATAAATGTATCGTTTGGGCAGGGTGAGAAACCAAGTGTCAGTTTCATTTTTCAATCAAGAGTTAAAAAAAGCTCAATCAGCTTTTCTGAAAGATTATTAAGAGCAACCGGGATATTCCATTTGTTTTTATCGCGAGGTTCCACTTTATTTGAGATTGACCTGATTGCCAGGAAAGGTATATTTTCTCCGCTGCAAATATAAAAAAAAGTTGCTCCCTCCATAGTTTCTATATCGGGATTATATTTGCTCCTCAGTCGTTCAATAGTGGCAGCAGAGCCGGAAGAGGTATTGACAGTAATAGCATTAACTTGTTTTAATTTACTGGTTATCTGTGTATTAAATGATGTATCTGCCAGAATTTTCCCGTCTTTAAAAGGAAATTGGTTTGGATCCTGAATACCTGCTTCAGAAAGAGTGAGAAAGCTTTTGCCTTTCTCCACACCTGCATCGGCAAAACAATCAGAAACCGGAACGACTACATCTCCAATGACAATGTCTTCCTTATAACTGCCTGCAATGCCTATATTCAGAGCAAGATCAGGCCAGGGATTAGCAGAGAGCCATTTCATCAAAGACCATGATGTTGCAACAGAACCGACACCTGTTATTAAAAGACTTATTTCATTATTCCCAAGAATAAATCCATCAGGGGATATTTTTATTCCGGGAATTTTTCTGAAAGCATCGGCTTCAGATTCAGTGGCTACAACTAATAAAATCCTATAAGACATTATTCTAGATCAATATATTCTTATATAAGTTACTCTTTTCTGTTCTTTAAGCCCCTTTTATTTATCCTAATCATTGCTTGGGATTTAATATCCCCCTTTCCAGCTACTGTTGATTATTTTACCCCCTTTCCCGTTTCCCCCACGGGGGAAAAGCTGATTAAACTCCTTCCCCCTGGGGGAAGGTTGGGAAGGGGGTAAAAATAAATACAATGCAATTACTTATATTCTATATACCTCAAATATATTGCTTTTCAGACTTAAAAAGACGAACTTTATTGGTAATATTGTATTATAAACGCACTGTGAAATGATCTATCTTACACGTCGGGAAAGATTCAGTGCTGCTCACAGGATGTTCAGGCAGGACTGGTCTGATGAAAAGAACCGCGAGGTTTTCGGGAAATGTTCGAATCCAAACTGGCATGGACATAATTATATCCTATGGATTACTGTCAAGGGAGAACCATCTGAAGACCACGGATTTGTAATGAATATCAACCTCCTTAAAAAAATTGTCCAGGAAAAAATAATTGACAAGCTCGACCACAAGAACATAAATCTGGATGTTGACTTTATGAAAGGCAGGATTGCCACAACCGAAAATCTTGCAATGGCTATCTGGGAGGAGCTAAAGAATGCAATTGAAAATGAGGGCGCTTACCTCCATTGTATTAAAATTGAAGAAACTGAAAACAATTCGATAGAATATTATGGCTAAGACTATTGAAAAAATTAATGATGGTTCAGGAATGACCAATGAAGGGTACAATAAAATAGAGACCTGGAATGCAGATACCATCGAAGAAATGGCAAAGATGTATAAAAGGATTCTCGAGCTTATAGGCGAAGATCCTCAGAGAGAAGGACTTGTACGAACACCTGTCAGGGTTGCTAAAGCCCTCAATTACCTGACCGTAGGTTATAACATGAATCCGCATGAGATTCTTAAAGCAGCGATGTTCAAGGAGGAGTACAGGCAGATGGTCATTGTTAAGGATATTGACCTCTATTCTATGTGCGAACATCACATGCTGCCTTTTTTCGGCAAAGCTCATGTCGCATATATTCCTGACGGGTATATTACCGGACTGAGTAAAATAGCACGTGTTGTTGAAGCTTATTCAAGGAGGCTGCAGGTACAGGAGCGTCTGACAACACAAATAAGGAATTGTATTCAGGATACTCTTAAACCACTGGGAGTAGCAGTTGTTATTGAAGCTCAGCATATGTGCATGCAGATCAGGGGAGTTCAAAAGCAAAATTCTGTTACTACAACTTCAGCTTTTACAGGGATCTTCCTTGAGCAAATGAATACACGTGAGGAGTTTATACATCTTATCGGTTCAAAGTTGCATTAGGAATTTCCTCCTCTGAAGCCATACATTTAAAACAATTCACTATGAAAGCATTCGTATTTCCCGGACAGGGAGCACAGTTCCCGGGTATGGGTAAAGATCTCTACGACAAATTCCCTATTGCAAAAGAGTTGTTTGAAAAGGCAAATTCAATTCTTGGCTTCAGGATCACCGACCTGATGTTTGGCGGGACTATTGAAGATCTGAAACAGACTAAAGTTACCCAGCCTGCCATCTTCCTTCATTCAACAATTCTTGTAGCTGCGCTTGGAGATACTTTTAAGCCCGATATGGTTGCAGGTCATTCGCTTGGTGAATTCTCAGCGTTAGTTGCAAACAGAGCTCTCTCTTTTGAAGATGGTCTGGTGCTTGTCTCAAAAAGAGCACTGGCAATGCAAAAAGCATGTGAAAAGACTCCATCAACTATGGCTGCAATAATCGGAGGCGAGGATAAGGTAGTTGAGGAAGTATGTGCTTCAATAAATGAAGTGGTTGTACCTGCTAATTATAATTGTCCCGGACAGATAGTCATTTCAGGTTCAAACGAAGGTATTGATAAAGCTATTGAAGCTCTCAAGGAAAAAGGCGTTAAAAGAGCGCTTAAGCTTGCAGTGGGAGGAGCATTCCATTCTCCCATTATGGAACCTGCAAGGGTAGAACTTGAAGAGGCTATCAGAATAACAAATTTCAACAAACCTTTCTGCCCTGTCTATCAGAACGTCAGTGCAAAACCTTCAAGTGATCCGGAATTAATAAAAACAAACCTTGTTGCACAGCTTACCTCACCTGTAAGATGGACCCAGAGTGTGATAAATATGATCTCCGACGGAGCTACATCATTTACTGAAGTCGGCCCTGGTAATGTTTTGCAGGGACTGATAAAAAAGGTGAATGCAGATATGGTTACTTCAGGAGTAGTTATATGAAGACGTCATGCAATCGTGTCCGCCAGCTGGCGGACAATCATGCAATCTGTTGCCGTAGAGCTGTTGTGTCTTTAAGCTATTAAAATCTTAAAGTTACATTCTGAAACAAAGATTCGTTTAGAGAGAGGGCCACAGGGCATGTCTTTACGCAATAATCGAGGATCTTTTTCTGCTTGTCTGTGCAGGTATTACCGGTAAAATCAAATTCAATTTTCACCTCTCCAATCTTCCTGGGATTCTCAGTCATGACTTTGGTTATTTTACACGTCGCTCCATCTATTGAAAAACCATGTTCCCGTGCTGCAATACCCATTATGGTAAATATGCAGCTCCCAAGGGCTGAAGCTACCATATCGGTAGGTGAGAAATTCTCTCCTTTTCCTTTATTGTCCACCGGAGCATCGGTGACGATTTTGCTTCCTGATCGTACATGAGTTATCTCTGTTCTCAGATCGCCTTTATAGATTGTTGTTGCTGTTTCCATATTTATATTCTCTATGACTATTCTATTTAAAATCAAATTGTAGCTTTTGTAAATTATTCTTAATCTGTTTTTTTACCCACCCCTTACCTCCCGCCCTTTCGGTCGGGACAGGCTCTCCTGGGAGGGGATTTTAATTTTGTTACCTGTCATTGCGAGGAGCAAAGCGACGAAGCAATCTCTCTCTCCTCTACATTTTCTAACCGTTGTACCTTTGCGCCGTTGAACCTTTGTGCCGTTATACTGGTTTCATTATTGCTCCTTTGTGCCTTTTCCCGTCGACCATTATCTCGAGAGGTTTTTCAAACCGGATATGCCTTATATAGCCGTCTTCGTAAACAGTACTAAGTCCATTCAGATAATTAACATCATAATAACCTTCATTGATATAAGGATTTATAGTGAAATATCCGACCCGGAATGATGTAAGATTCTGGAAGAAATGTGTTCCCTGACTCGGATCAATCCTGTAATTTTTCAGTCCAGATTCAATGATTATTCTTGCAGCTGATATCTGCTGCCATTTTACGGGGATCCCCAGCCATGGATCTGTTGATCCCCATCTGCCCGGACCAATAAGCACGTATCCGATTCCCTGTTTTACAAATGAGGCGTTTAAATTTTCAATAATAGTAGCAACATTTTTATTCTGTGCAGCATTAAAGGATTCCGGTTTTATATAAATCAGATCATGAATTCCCTTAAATAATCCGTTGCCAAGTGCTGATTCAGAAAATATAATCGTATCCTCACGCTTAAAATTATCAAGGTTTATGCTATAGGTTTCGTCTGAGTGTACTATTGGTCTGATTTGCAGGAAGTTAAATATTTTTGGAGTGCCAGCCGGTGTTTCCAGATTTGCAGCAAATTCAATCTCGATAGGATTGTTCATTTCTCTTTGGCCAAGCTCAAGAAGAGTGGACAGGATTTCAGCAAGCGGGAATGATTTGTGCTGTAAAATATTTGAAAAAGTTATAACTCTCTTACCCTGAGAAGTTATTCCATCGCGAAGAATATTATTTGTATGGTCGTACGTTGAAGCCAGATACTTCATAGCACCATCGTTATTTGCATCTTTTATATCTATCCTGAGTATATTGACTCCATCGTCGGTGGAAGGTACAAAGCTGTCGATATTGAGATCAAGAGCCCGGAATTCCTTCTGAGAGTCACGAATGGCCAGCTCGGGAGACGAAAGCTGAAGGATTTTTTTTGGAATTTTCGGACAGAATCTCAGTGACATTCCTCCTTCGACGATCAATTTACCAAGACCAAATGCAACATTCACAATTCCATCTTCTGCCTTTTCGGAACCAATCGGGTAATAATTTATCGACCTGGCCACCCCTGAAAAAGTCGGATAAAAAATATCTCCATGTCTGTTTCCACAAACTTCCTGCAGAATTATTCCCATCTTTTCCTCATCAATCACGTTTGAGGTAGCAGTCATATAAGCCTTACTGGCTTTATAGTAAACCGAAGCATAAACCTCTTTAATGGCATCGGATAATGCCGTAACCATTTGCTTGTTATCAGGCAGCCTGGGGATCATATATGTTGAATAGACTCCTGCAAATGGCTGATAATGTGAATCTTCCAACTTACTTGAAGATCGTACAGCTAAAGGATGATTTCGGGATACGGTCAGATAAGCATAGAAATCCTGGTATACACGTCCGGGAAGCTCCGCATTGATGAACCTGTTAAGGATCTCATCGTCGGAGAGGTCCGATAGAGCAACAGCATAAAGGTTGTTATGGTCCATGAACTCATCAAAGATGTCGGTACTCAACACAACGGTTCGTGGAATTGTAATAAGAACATCAGGGAACTTATTGAACAGTTTGTTGTTCTTTATAATCCTGTTAATAAATGCAAGTCCCCTTGCTTTTCCTCCGATAGACCCTTCCCCGATCCTTGAAAAGATCTGGTATTCATCAAAACTTGACTTATCGAACTTTGCAATCACTCCTCTTCCTTTTCCCAACCGGAAGCTTGAAATAGCGACATATAGAAATCTTCTCATCTCGTCCATTGTCTCAAAATCTTCCTTCCTGATGTATTTAAACATCTGGGCTACAGGGAATAAAGCTCTCGCATTCAGCCATTTAGAGAAATGATTTCGGGTGGCATGATATTCAAGAGTGTTATCGGGGATGGTGAGCAGCTTTTGCTGAAGACTCTGAAGATCAGTGGCTATAGCTATTGGTTCAAGAGTATCAGGATTTCTGAAAACAAATGGTCCGAAAGCAAGGTTTTGTATTATGAAATTCCGCAGCTCAAGAGATAACGATTTGGAATACTTATGAATAAATCCTGCACCCATCTCCTCAGCTTTCTTCTTATGGTCAATATTAGATGATTGAAGGAGGAATGGAACCTTATCATCATCGGCCATCACTACTTTGCATAATTCGAAACCTGCATTTTCATCCGGAACATTATCTCTTTTATAGCTGATATCGGAGATCACTCCAAGGACATTGTACTTATATTTTTTGTACAAAGCTACTGCATCATTGAAATTATTGGCAAGTAATATTTTCGGTCTTCCCCTCATTTTAAGCATCCTCTGGTGCTCATTAAGCGCTTCACGCTGGAAATCAAGTGATTGCAACAGAACAATCCGGTAAAGATTCGGAAGATAAGATGAAATATATCTTATTGAGTTTTCGACAAGGATGATTGCCTGGACGCCGATATTTTCTATATCATTATCGGCATTCATCTTGTCTTCAATCAGTTTTATTATTGCCAGTATCAGCGATGCATCGCCCAGCCAGCAGAAGACATAATCAATAGCACTTAAATCTTCACCTTCAAGCCTGAGGGAAACTTCGCGTGAAAAATATGTAAGTACAACAATCGGGATACCCGGATATTTGGCTTTTATCCTTTTTGCGAGGGCAAATACATCAATACCCTTCAGGCTAAGCATTGAAATTACCAGGTCGACGTTTCCATTCTGGAGGATATTAAAGGCATCTTCTGCATTGTCTGTCTGAACAAATGTCGGTGGATATCTAAGGTTAAGTGCAACGTATTCGTTGAAAATCTGCTCATCAATCCTGCCATCTTCTTCAAGCATGTAATTATCATAATTACTGCATATTACGAGTACCCGATGTATTCGTTTCTGCATAAGAAGGTCGAATGATGTATCGGTAAAATCATATTTCTGCAGATCAAGTATTCCTTCAATGATGGTCATACAGTGAAAAGTTAATGATTCATTGTGATAACAGCAATTCCTTTTTTCCCGTCCATTCTTACGAGAAGGGGTTTTTCGAACCGGATATGCCGGAAGAATTTGCCTTTTTCTATTACCTGCTGCTCATTCAGTCTGTCCCAGTTTATCTTTCCGTTACGGGCTCCCTGGTTAATTGAAAAGTATCCTACATTCATTGATGTGACATTGTGAAAAAAGTGGGATCCGAGTGACGCATCGAGTTGAAAATCAGGGAGATCGACCTCCACAATTACTTTTGCATTTGATATTTGCGGCCAGACTACCGGTATGCCAAGAAACCTATCTTTTGTTCCCCATCTTCCGGGACCTACCAGGATATAACGAAGGTTGGCTTTAAGCATTTTTTCGTTAATCATGTCGATCTCTTCAGCTATTTGCGTGGTACGTAAATTATCAAATTTATCAGGTTCAATATAAATTAAATCTGAAATATCATCGATTACTCCGTTTCCCATGCTTGTTTTAGATTCAAGGATCAGATCTTCATTAATAATACTCTCAGGATCAATATTATATCCTGCTCCAGTTCCTACCAGTGGTTTTATCTGAAGAAGATAAAAAGAGGCGTTCCCATCTTTATCTTTATTCATATCTATCGCAAATTCAATTTCTGACGGGTTTCCTGTAGCTTCTGCTACAACATCAAGTATGGTACTGAGTGTTGATGCAAGCGGGATATAATTATATTTGAGAATATTAGTAAAATTTATTACACGGGGCCCGGGAGTATCGAGCCCGGGCACAATTGTATCATTATCTGTATTCAATACTGATGCTGAGTGATTCAATGTTCCATGCTCTTCAGCCCTCGCAATATCGAGGGTTATAAGACCTGCATTTTCACCATCCAGCAGGTTTAAATCTTTTTTTGTCATATCGACAGCATAGAAATAAACCTGGGAATTCTTATACAGATCATGTTGAGAAATAATATCCAGAGACGGGTATGCCGGTGAAAACCTGAAAGCTCTTTCTCCTTCGACCACGTAATGCCCTAATCCGACAGCTATAACTGCAAAACCATCCTCAGGCGTCATGTGAGCCACCGGATAGAAATTAAATGACTGGGCAGTTCCGCTTATATGCGGATAGAATGTATCATTAAACCTGTTACCGACCACCTCCTGTATTACAACAGCCATTTTTTCGAGCTCTATTTTATAATTGATAGCTTCAAAATATGTTCGTGCACTCCTTGAATATATTGAAGCAAAAACAAGCTTTATAGCATTAGACAGCTGCCTCAGCCTGGTCTCAAATTCGTTATGATTATTGGGAAGAAGATATGTTCCGAAAATGCCTGAGAAAGGCTGGCTCAATGAATCTTCAAATAAGCTTGATGATCTCACTGCAAGAGGTTTCGCTATTTGTTTAAGTAGGATTCTCAGCTCTTTTTCCAGTGTGTAGCTTAGACTCCCTTCGAGGAAAAGTCTTTGAAGCGCATCAAAATCCTTTTCTTCTTTTACGCTGTTCCACAAATGATTACGCTCCATGAACATATCAAATTCATCTGTTCCTATAATAGCAGTTATTGGGGCTTTAATATTTATTCCAGGTAAAAGTCTTCCGAGTTCAAAGCTGTATATCAGCGTGTTAATGAATGCAAGGCCTCTCCCTTTTCCGCCGAGCGAACCGCCTGACAGGCTCACAACGTTTGTTTCGTCAATTACTGCCGTTTCTTCAAAATTGACAACTCTTCCTTTGTTTGTCTCGCGCCTGCGCTTACGGATTATATCGATAAGAAATTCCCTCAGCTCTTTAAGAGTGTTAAAATCAGACACCTTAATCGGGTTAATAAGCTTCGCAATTTTTACCTCACCTCTTGCCATCAGCCATAGTGAGAAATGATTCTTCATTGCATGGTACGCCAGAGAATCTTCAGGCACTGTCTCGAGATAA
>JBGOXH010000095.1:0-9797 GCA_041479075.1 Bacteroidia bacterium
AGATATCTGCAATAAGCTGTACCGGAGAAACTGAATCTGCTACAGAAGTATCAGGTCTGGAAAAAATGAGCGTTTCTCCTTCGTTGCTTATCTTGAAATTGGTATGTAACTTATTGCCATAGAGCTGTATATAAGCAGGAAGATCATCTATATAACCGGCACCTCTGAAACCCAGACTTAACATCGGGATAAGACTGAAGTCAGAAGATCCTGAACTGTTGTTGTGACCTTCTATGGCAAGGACATTGACACCTTCGACAAGAAAAGTACCCGGATCACTGATGTGATAATTCTCAGGATATCCACCCCCGTACATAGTTGCCTCCCTGGAACTTGCAAGCTGGTCATAAGTAACAGTGGACCCAGCTGTTCCAAGATTGCTCCTGGCGATCTCATGACCGTTTATGTAGGCTACAAATCCATCGTCATAATCGATGCTGAGGACCACTTCCGCAATATCCTGCAGATCGTCAATTACAAACTCCTTACGAATGAATACACTTATTATATTGTTCAGAATTGTAGAATCGTCATTATCTCCATAGCCAAAACCGGAAGGTCCGGTATTCCAACCGGTATCTGTGAAATCGGTATTTTTCCATGAATTACCAATTTCTGAAGAAGGTACAAGATATCTCCAGTCTTCTCCTCTCTCGATTATAGTCTTGTAACTTACAGGAATTCCGGTACGGTCTTTATCTGATGCAAAAATCAGGAGAAAAGAAGCTGGTTTCAGGTTAATGGACGGTAGTCTCCATTTATTAAGATTTGCTGCGTCATCTGAAAGATAGTATCCATCAAGATTAGTTTCAGATGCAGAAGAATTGTACAGTTCAATCCAGTCACTATGATCACCATCCTCATCCCTTATCCCACTCATATTTGACGATAAAAACTCGTTTATGAGTACTTGTGGATAGAGTTGAAATGACAATAATAAAAAGAGAAAGTTTAACAGAAGACGACGCATTTATTAATCTGTTATTCTCAATTTACAATTTATTAATCCAATCAGCTATTGTTCCCAAAACTTCAGGGGAAAAGGTCTCCTCAATATCACCATATTCTGCAGGTAACCCGGTTTTACAGTGCTGAAAGAGATGATTTAAGCCAGAGAATGGAATCGTTTTAACCGATTGATTTCCACCCGATTTCACGGCTTTTTCGATAGCCGGCAGATTTATATCAGCAGCAACCTGGAGATCTTTTTCTCCGTTCAGGGCAAGGACCGGACATTTCACCTTTTTCCAGAAATCAGCAGGATTGGTAACAAGAAAATACCTCAGCCAGTTGTAAGCTGCCTGATTCATGCTTGCTTTAAGCTGTTTAATCGATTTATCAATATCTTCGGAAGACGTTTTTTTCTTAATTAGGATTTTCCTGTAAACTTTATCAATCTTTTCATCAGCCTTCTTATTATCTGATTCTTTTTTCAGGACTGCGAAAAGCTTTTTATTTGCAGAGATACCTTCTTCAACCTGTTTCTCATCAGCTCCTGAGATCAGGCTGATATCTCTGTTTTGTCTATGGATTATCTGTTCCCCGTTAACTCCCGGCCCTGCCAGGGAGACAATAAAAGCAACTTCAGAATTCGAAGAAGCAACCATGGGTGCTATCAATCCTCCTTCGCTATGACCTGCCAGACCAATTGCTTTCGGATCGATTTCCGGTCTTGTTTTAAGATATAAAAATGCTGCTCCTGCATCAGTCGAGAAGTCAGCAGTGGTAGAGTTAAGCGGAGTGCCCTGCGATTTGCCGACACCTCTGTCGTCGTAGCGAAGAACAGCGATCCCGTTCCTGGTCAAATAATCGGCAATTACCCAGAATGGCTTATGTCCCATTAATTCTTCATTCCTGTTCTGGGAGCCTGATCCTGTAATTAGGATAACAGCAGGGAAAGGACCTTTGCCTTTCGGAATAGTAAGTGTTCCTCCTAATGATATGTTGAACTTCTCATTTGTAAAAGCAACATCTTCAGATAAATAGGGAAATGGTGGCTTTGGTTCCTGAGGTCTGTTCAGAGTAAAAGCTGCCTTTAGTTTTGTCAGGTTCAGTGGATTTGCAGCTCCTCTTTGTGTCCAGGTTCCCTCAATTATGGTATCATTTTTTACTGTTCCTTTGTATTCACCCAGCAGCAGAGGTGCAGATATTTTTATATCGTTCCCATCCAAAATAACAAGTCCGATTTTAATGTTTTTTGCTCCCTGGTCGGGACTGTCGAGTGTCGCTGCAAGAGAATCAGTTCCCGCCAATGTCAGGTTGAAAATAACACGCAACGATACTCCTCCTGCCTGTATCTTACCAAGCCAAGAGCCTGCAATGGATTTTTTACTTATTGCATCCTGTCCTGCTAATAATTGAAAAATTAATGAAACAAGTAAGCAGGTTGAAAATATTCTTCTCATTTGTATAGTTTAAAAAACGATATCAAAATTAATTAATTTTAAATCCTTTGTGTCCTTCGTGTGCACTTAGTGTACCTTTGTGGTTAATTTTTTTTACCACAAAGGAGCACAAAGGATCTCACAAAGGAATACAATGTAGGTTTTTCTTCATTACTTTTACAAATCAAATTTTTTAGGAATGCGAATTGTAGATACCAAAGGCCAGCAGTGTCCTGCCCCGCTGATAGCGACAAAAAGAGCTTTGAAGGAAGCAAAGACAGGTGAATCTTTTAAGGTTCTGACAGATAATAAGACATCGCTGGATAATATCTCACGATTTTTAAAAGATAATAAAACTGAATTCTCTATCGAGGAAGCAGCTGGTGTCTGGACGATTACTGTTACTAAAATAAGTGTAAATGTTACACTTAATAATGCTGAAGATTATTGCACTACTGAAGTTCCTCACTTCTCGCAGGGTGATTTTATAATTGTATTTTCCTCC
Organism: Bacteroidia bacterium; assembly: GCA_041479075.1. Classification (GTDB taxonomy): domain Bacteria; phylum Bacteroidota; class Bacteroidia; order Bacteroidales; family VadinHA17; genus LD21. The sequence goes on from JBGOXH010000095.1 coordinate 2,890, forward strand.
GATAAAATGGGAGAAGGAGATTCTGAGCTTGGACATTTGCTTATAGCTAATTTCATCAAAGCGATAAAAGATCTTGAGGTTTTGCCGAAGAAAATGGTCTTCTATAATAATGGTGTCAAGCTTGGGACTGTCGATTCGCCTGTATTTGAGCATCTCAGAGAGATTGAAAAAATGGGAGTGGGACTGCTTCTTTGTGCCACCTGCGCAAAATATTATTCTCTCGAAGAAAAAATAAAAGTTGGTTCACTTAGCAACATGTACGAAATTGCCCAGGTAATGGCTTCAGCAGGCAATATTCTAAAACCCTGATTCCCGGTTATGAAAGTTGATCTTCTCCAGATGGTCGAAAGTGGCGGATGCTCAGCCAAAATCTCACCGAAACAGCTTGAGGAGATTCTTAAATACCTGCCATTACCTGAAGATCCGAATATCCTGGTAAATATTGATACTCATGATGATGCCGGTGTTTATAAAATCAACGACGAACTTGCACTGGTATTTACGACCGATTTCTTTCCGCCTGTTTGCAGCGATCCCTATGAATTTGGACAGATTGCTGCAGCAAACTCAATAAGCGACGTGTACGCCATGGGCGGAGATCCGGTTATTGCACTGAATATCATGATGTTTCCTGCTTCAAAACTTCCGCTAGAAGCTTTTACGGAAATTCTGAAAGGAGGATATGACAAGGCTTCAGAAGCAGGAGTAAAAATAATCGGCGGACATACTATTGATGATTTTCCTCCTAAATATGGCCTTGCAGTAATCGGATACATTCATCCTGAAAAAATAATAACAAATGCCGGAGCAAAACCCGGAGATTCCCTGATTCTTACAAAGCCTGTCGGAACAGGGACAATACTTGCCGGACAAAAGCTTGGGATGGCAAATGATAAAGATATAAATGAAGCCAAAAGACTTATGAAGCTTCTTAACAAATCGGGTGCGGAAGTGATGAAAAAATTCAATATTAAAGGAGCAACCGATATTACCGGATTCGGTCTTGCAGGGCATGCACTCAAGATGGCAAAAGCCAGCAATGTCACTATCTGTCTGAATATGAAACAGGTACCTTTAATTGGCGACGTTTACAAGCTGACAGACGAAGGCTGCATTCCGGGAGCCTCATTCCGCAACCTCGATTTTGCAGAACCTGATACTAACTTTGATCCGGAGCTTGACTATAACCTTAAAATGCTGGCTTTCGATGCACAGACATCAGGAGGTCTTCTGATGAGTGTTCATTCCGGTTCCGTAAATGAAGTTCTGTCTGGCCTTAAAAGTGAAGGGCTTAAGTATAGTGCAGTTATCGGACATGTCAAAGAACTTGAGGATAAATTTTTATATTTAGAAAAATAAAATCATCACCCTAAAATGGTTATTGATAAATTTAGAAATACCGGGATAAACGCAAGTATTCAGGGACTGAACAGCCTGATAGGCAATACACCTTTATTCGAGATAGATTTTTTATTCAAGGGAAAACCAGGCAGGATATATGCAAAAGCCGAGTACCTGAACATGACCGGGAGTATTAAGGACAGGATGGCATTGCATATTATGCGCGAAGCTTATCGTAAGGAAATTATAAAACCCGGCGATCGTGTTGTTGAAGCTACAAGCGGAAATACAGGTATTGCCTTTGCTGCCGTGGGCAGGGCTCTTGGTCATCCGGTGACAATTTTCATGCCCGACTGGATGAGCGATGAGCGTAAGAACCTCATCAGAAGCTATGGTGCTGAGATAGTTTTGATAAGCAAAGAGGAGGGAGGTTTCCTGGGAAGCATTGCCCGTACTCGCGAACTGGCTGAAAACGAAGAACATATTTTTCTTCCACGCCAATTCGAAAATGATGATAATGTCCAGGCTCACTATACAACCACAGGACCAGAAATATGGTGGCAGCTGAGGATGTATGGTAAGAGGACAGATGCTTTTATTGCCGGTGTAGGTACAGGCGGAACAATTATGGGTACCGGACGTTACCTTAAAGAAGTGAATCCATCAGTAAAGTTATATCCTCTTGAACCATCCAACTCTCCGACAATGACAACCGGATATAAGGTCGGAGCACACAGGATACAGGGCATATCGGATGAGTTTATTCCCGCAATTGTAAAACTTGATGAGCTTGATGAAGTAATTGCAGTGGACGACGGTGACTCAATAATTATGGCACAGAAGCTTGCCAGCGAGCTTGGAATAGCTGTGGGCATCTCTTCAGGAGCAAATTTTCTTGGCGCCCTGATGAAGCTCGAAGAGCTTGGAACAGAGGCAACGGTTGTGACTATATTCTCTGATGATAATAAAAAATACCTCAGTACCGGATTGATGAAAAAAGAGCCGGTTAAAGAGGGTTTTCTATCGATGGATGTAAAACTTAAATCATTTAAGGCGCTTAAGCGTAACTGCATAACATGCTGTAATCCTGCTGAATGCAGGGAGATTGTAGATCCTGAGGTTATAAATGATATTAACTTCCCTTCATGTTATTTAAGGGGATTGAAAAGACGATAGATAAAAAAGTTCTTCGAAAATTAAATTCTTAAAAATGAAATCACGATTTTTTTCATTTGTGTATCTGGCCCTGCTTTTATTGAGTACCAGTATATACGGACAGGCTTATAAATTCCTTGCAGAACCTGTTGCCGGCATCACAGCAACCTCCGGTATCGAAAAACCTGTAACTGTTAGTGTTATTTATGACAATTACTTGAAAGTAAACGGATTGCAGGAAGACTGGGGTTTCTCGATTCTTATTGAAGGACTCGACAAAAATATTCTCTTTGATACCGGGACCAAACCGGACATTTTTGAATCAAATTTCAGGAAGATGAATCTTGATGCTTCAAAGATCGATTTTCTTGTTTTATCACATGAGCATAGAGACCATACCGGAGGAATACCTGCTTTTATAAAAATGAAAACAGATATTTCCGTTATAATCCCATCCTCATTTTCAGAACAGTTCAAAAAACAAATGGTTGGATTCGGACTGGAGCCAGTTCTGGTTAAAGGACCAGCGAAAATATGTAATAATCTTTTTACCTCAGGTGAATTTGCCTATCAGATACCTGAACAGGCACTGGTACTTAATGCAAAGCAAGGATTAGTTGTGATTACCGGTTGTTCACACCCCGGAATTGTTGAAATGCTGAAACAGATAAAAATAACTTTCAACAAAAATATTTTTATGGTTTTTGGAGGGTTTCATCTTCTGCAAAAATCTGATAAAGAGATGAATGAAATAATTTCTGAAATGAAAGCCCTGGGAGTTGTGAAATGTGGAGCCACTCATTGCACTGGAGACAAGCAGATTAAAATGATCAAAGATGCCTTTGGAGAAAACTATTTTGAGCTTGGTGTGGGCAATACTATAATTATCAATTAGAGTTATTGCTTTATTACCCTATTCTTGCAGGTCTCTGATCACCCAATCAATTTGTAACAAAAACGTAACAGCCAATTATCTATTTCTAAGGTTTGTGAATATAATTTTGTGGTTGCTAAATTGAGCATAGGATCATTTATGTATGAAATTATGGACAATTTAGGAAACCGTATTGAAAACTATTAATTCACTGCCTGAGGAATGACATCTTTAATCATTGTAGTAAGTCTGGCCATAATCTTTGATTTTATTAACGGATTTCACGATTCCGCTAATTCCATTGCAACCGTTGTCTCCACAAAAGTATTATCGCCTTTCAATGCTGTGCTGCTGGCAGCCGTTTTCAATTTTATAGCGTTCACGGTCTTCCCGCTCCGGGTTGCTACCACAATGGGGAAAGGCGTTATTCATCCGGAGGCCGTCAACCTTACGGTTATTGCAGCCGCACTTGTTGCTGCCATAACATGGAACCTTGTTACCTGGTGGTGGGGATTGCCTTCAAGTTCATCACACACACTTGTCGGGGGGCTGATAGGCGCTGCCCTTGTCAGCGCAGGGCCTGGATCGATTATTACCGCTGGTGTTCTTAAGATTGTCGCATTCATAGTGATTGCCCCGTTGCTCGGGATGGTAATGTCATATATTATTTCGATAATAGTTATAAACATTGTCAAAAACCGTTCTCCCTACGGTGTCGACAAGCATTTCAGGAGGCTTCAGCTTTTATCGGCCGCTGCATTCAGCCTTGGACATGGCGGCAACGATGCACAGAAATCGATGGGTATAATCTGGATTGCACTGATAACCATGGGGATGGCTTCTGTTGATGAAAAACGGCCTGACCTCTGGATTGTTTTATCTTGCCAGGCAGCAATTGCTCTCGGGACCCTCTTTGGCGGATGGAGAATAGTTAAAACCATGGGACAGAGGATAACAAAACTGAAACCGTTTGAAGGATTCTGTGCTGAAACTGCAGGTGCTCTGACACTCTTTGGTGCAACCCACTTCGGTATCCCGGTAAGTACTACACACACAATAACAGGTGCCATAATGGGTGTTGGTGCAATAAAAGGTGTCTCGGCAGTAAAATGGGGTGTTACAACAAAAATATTCTGGGCTTGGGTGCTAACAATTCCTGTTTCAGCATTAATTGGAGCTGCACTGTACTATCTGTTCCATACCATATTCTAATTATCTATCTAACCGAAAGGTCGCAAGGATTTTCGACTTCTATAAAAGTATCGCCTTCTTTAGCTTATTTCAGATATTCTCCTGACTATTAAGGCAAATTCTGTTTTGGAAAAAATCAATCAGGCCCGTATTATTGATTATAGCTCTGCGACTTGACAGAATGTTTATCTCTTTTGTAACAATTACTTAATCTCTGTGCAACCAGCCTGTAATAATGATACCTGACTTTTGTACCATGCAAAATCAAGTTTAACCTAATGTTACAGTTATGAAGAGACTTTTAATACTTGCAATTTTTACTGTGTTCTCAATTTATGGGCAATCACAGACTCAGGCAGTCGATTCCATTAAGGAGGTTATTGACAGGCATGAAGGTAGAATAAATGCCCTGGATGAGAGAGTTTTAGTTAATGAAGCAGACCTTGGTAAACTAAACAGAATCAAAGTATCAGGTTATGTTCAGGCGCAATGGGAAAGCTACGGGAAGGACCTGGTTAAGACTAATGATGCAAACAATAACTTTTATATCAGAAGAGCAAGGATCAAGTTCACTTATGAAGCTCTTGACGGTGTCAAATTCGTAATTCAACCCGATTTCATCACCGGTAATCTTTCATTAAAAGATGCCTATGCTGTTGTAAACATTCCAAAATTAAAAGATTTCACATTGTGGGCAGGTCAGTTTGCCAGACCTGATTATGAGGTGGAATATTCATCAAGCCAGAGAGAAGTTCTTGAACGCTCTAGGGTAATAAGAGCTATCTATCCTGGCGAAAGGGAAATTGGTGTGAAACTGGAATACCTTGGATCTAAGATTCCGCTGAAATTTCAGTTAATGGCAATGAATGGCAACTTCACTGGTTCACAGGCAAAAGATTACGACTCTAAGAAAGACCTCATGGGACGTCTTGTTTATTCAATTAAGATTCCCAGTGCAGGAATAGGGATTGATCTGGGAGCAAATGGTTATTATGGCGGAAACAGGATTAAATACAACACGTTTGTCTCAAACCTGGATGGCACATTGGACAGCACCAGTTTTAAAGCAGGTGATTATCTTGATAAAAAATGGATTGGTGGTGAAATCCAAATATATGCAGACATATTGGGCGGACTTGCAATCAAAGGAGAATATGTAGCAGGTGTAAATTCAGCTTCAAGTGCAACTAATCAGGATTCAAAGGCAAAGCTGGCTGATATGAGAAAAGATCCGACCAAATTGAGGAATTTCTCAGGTTATTATATCTACCTAATCAAGAATATCGGATCCAAGAATCAGTTTGTTGCAAAATACGATTATTACGATCCCAATACTAAATTATCAGGGGATGCAGCTAAGAATGAACTCTTTTATAAGACGCTCACTCTAGCATGGCAATATTATCTGAACGACAATATAAGGCTTTCATTGAATTACGAAATGCCCTGGAATGAAACCAATGCAACAAATGCAAAAGATCTGAAGGATAATACTCTCGGAGTCAGAATTCAGGCAAAATTCTAAAACTTATAATAAACAACACAATAAAAAAATCAAAAAAATGAAAAACGTTAAATCAATATTCATAATCGCGACAGTGGCAATTATTTTGCTTGCCTCATCATTTGCCGAGCAATCAAAGATCACTGTAAAGGGATCTGATACGATGGTGATCCTTGCTCAGAAATGGGCAGAATTATATATGAAGAAAAATCCGGCAGTAACAATTCAGGTGACCGGAGGAGGTTCAGGTGTAGGTATAACATCGCTTATAAATGGAACAACAGATATTTGCAACTCAAGCCGGCCAATGAAACAGACAGAAATTGAAAAGCTTAAAGCCCGATATAATACACTTGGTGTTCAGATTCCGTGTGCGAAAGACGGAATAACTATTTTTCTGAATGAAGCCAATACAGTTCAGGAACTTACACTCAAACAGCTAAGTGATATTTATCAGGGCAAGATCAGGAACTGGAAAGAAGTCGGAGGGAATGATGCTGAAATCAGAATGTACGGCCGCGAGAACAGTTCCGGAACCTATACATATTTTCATGACGAGGTTGTGAAAGCCGATTATGCTGCCAGTGTTCAGTCTCTGCCCGGAACGGCTGCAGTTGTAAATGCCGTGAAAAAAGATGTCAACGGCATCGGTTATGGCGGTGCAGCTTATGCAGTTGGTGTTAAACATGCCAAAGTTAAAAAGGATGCAACCAGCCCTGCGTTTCTTCCTACAGCAGAATCCATCGGGAAGGGTGAATATCCTATCACCCGCTATTTGTATATGTACCTGAGAAACAGACCAACAGGTGATACCAAAAAGTACATTGACTGGATCCTGAGCCA
>JBGOXH010000057.1:0-13040 GCA_041479075.1 Bacteroidia bacterium
CTCAGCCGTTCCTGAAAGAGGATTTGTAGCCAATTCTCCCAGCTTCAATTCAACAAAAAACAGCTTTGGCAGAACTATTGGAGTTGACCCGTCAGTAAGCCTTTTTAAGAATGCTGAGGGTGCCAGTCCGCTGGCAACAAGTGGAGTAACAGGACACAGCTCCTGGTACAGATGAAGAGCATTTACTGGCTCTTTTGCTGTATCATAAGCTGCCTTTTTCAACTCAAGAACCAGTCCATGGTCTGTAGTCAGGTAAAGACTTTTGAGAGCTGATGTCGGAATCATTTCAAGCGTTCTGTAAACTGACAGATATACAGAGCTTTTCGGACTCCCATCTTCTTTTGCAACACACCGTTTGTTCAGGCTGTCCATATCGATAATGTTCTCTATCTTACCAAGATCAACTTCAAAAAATATGGTCTGGCCTTTATTCCGTTTTTTGGTGCCGGTCGAAAGATACATTCCGAATCCTTCAGGAGGTAGCATCGAAGCAACGAGCGCTTCCGGGGTACAGGTTAAATAAATGTATTTGCTCATAGGTTTGTGTTTTTATAATGAACAGTGATTTGCCTGCTGTATTGACATAAATAAAGAACTCGATGAGAAATCTATATCAAATATAAGTTACTTTTTGTAACTATAAAAGGGAGAGATGGCTTTTCATTCTTAAATTTCAAGGATAGAATTTGATTTTTATCACTGTTACTTTATTACTTTTAAGCATTAATTATTAACCATTAAAGAAATATTAAACTGTAAAAATGACTTCTTTCTTTGACAACAAAATTTCAGACAGGCTTGGAGGTATTAATTTTGGGAAATCGACTGTCATTTACAAATTTGAACTGATCAAGCGGGCAAAAGCTGCTGCAAAGCTTGCTCATCCCGAAATGAATCTGATCGATATGGGAGTAGGAGAACCCGACTGGCCGGCCGATAGCTTGATTGTAAATGCTTTAGGTGTAGAAGCCGGTAAACCAGAAAACAGATGGTATGCCGATAACGGGATTCCTGAATTTCAGCAAGCTGCAGCAAGGTATCTTGAAAAGGTTTATGGAATATCAGGTTTAAATCCTGCTGAACATATTATTCACGGCATTGGATCAAAACCAGTGCTTGCCATGCTTCCTATCTGTTTTATTAATCCGGGGGATGTTTTACTTACTACGGTTCCAGGCTATCCTGTTACTGCAACTTATACAAAATATCTTGGTGGAGAAGTTTTTAATTTGCCATTATGGGAATCCAATTCATTTCTGCCTGACTTAGACTCAGTCCCTAAGCCAATTTTGAAGAGAGCAAAATTGCTTTATATAAACTATCCTAATAATCCAACCGGTGCTGTTGCAACCAAAGAATTCTTCGGAAACGTTGTTGATTTTGCAATGAAAAATAATATCGTCGTTATTCATGATGCAGCATACAGTGCTTTAACTTATAACGGATATAAACCGCTGAGCTTTCTTTCTGCCGATGGAGCAATGGAAGTCGGATTGGAAGTTCACTCATTGTCAAAGGCATTTAACATGACTGGCTGGAGAATAGGTTTTGTATGCGGGAACAGTAAGGCGGTTAAAGCATATGCAACTGTAAAGGACAATACTGATTCAGGACAGTTCAGGGCAATTCAAAAAGCCGGAATTCAGGCACTTAGTCATACTGAAATAACAAAAAAAACAATTGAAAAATATTCAAGAAGATTCGATCTGCTGGTCAATGCTTTGAACGATACAGGATTTGAGGCCAAAAAACCAAAAGGATCATTTTATTGTTATGTAAAAGCTCCAACAGGAACTGAAACAGGTAAGACTTTTAATTCTGCATCTGAGTTTTCAGAATTTCTCATCAAAGAATCTTTGATTTCAACCGTACCATGGGACGATGCAGGAAAATTTATCCGGTTCTCTGTAACCTTTGAAGCCGACACTCTTCAGCAAGAGAAAGATGTAATAAATGAAATGAAAAAAAGAATCATGAAACTAAAATTAAAATTCTGACAAGCATTAATTTGTTGCTAATTTTAGTTCAGTATTTATAATATATGATCATAAGAAATGCCTAAAATATCTGCAGTTATCATAACATTTAATGAAGAGATGTATATTGGCAGATGTCTTGTTTCGCTGGAAGGCATTGCAGATGAAATAATCGTAGTTGATTCATTTTCAACTGATTCTACTGAAGAGGTTTGCAGTAAATTTAATGTAAAATTTTCCAGGCATCCTTTTGAAGGTTATGTGGAGCAAAAGAATTATGCATTATCTCTGGCTGAATATCCTCATGTTCTTGCACTTGATGCTGATGAGGCTTTAAGTGATGAATTGAAGAAATCGATATTGGAAATTAAAAATCGTTTTGATTATGACGGATATATTTTCAACCGTCTGAATAATTACTGCGGAAAATGGATAAAACATTCAAGATGGTATCCCGACAGACATTTAAGGCTTTTTGATTCAACCAAAGGTAAATGGGTTGGTCCAAATCCTCACGACAGGTTCAGATTGAACCCTGGCAGCAAAGTAAAAAGACTGAAAGGAAATCTTAATCACTGGTACTATGCATCATTTGAAGAGCATTTTGATAAGGTGAACCGCTTTTCTACAATAAGCGCAAATGAATATTTCAAAGCTGGCAGGAAGGCAGGGCCGTTAACTGCTCATTTGCATATGGTATGGAGCTTTTTCAGGTCATATGTCCTGAATGCAGGATTCCTTGACGGCTATCTTGGCTATTCCGGATGTTTGATTACAGCCATGGGTAGCTTCCTGAAGTATTCAAAGCTCAGGAGACTTCATTTAGAGGCAAAAAAATCCAATAAAGCAGCTGATGATATTCGAAGATGATATAAAAATCTCATTAAGAACTCTTAAAGAAGGAGGAGTAATATTATCCCCGACTGATACTGTCTGGGGTCTGGGTTGTGATGCCACCAATCCATCAGCAGTACAAAAAGTTTTTAATATCAAGACAAGATCTGAAAGCAAAAGCCTGATAATTCTTGTTAATGGTGAAACAATGCTTGAAAGATATGTAAAGTACGTCCCTGAAATTGCTTATAAGCTTACTGAAGTCTCGGATTCCCCTATTACAATCATTTATCCTGAAGGGAAAAATCTTGCAACAGGTGTCTGCAGTGAAGATGGTTCAGTCGGAATACGTATTTGTAATGAGGCGTTTTGTAATGAGCTTATTTCGAGGTTTCGCAGACCGGTAATTTCAACTTCAGCCAACATAAGCGGCAGACCTTTACCTTCTAATTTCATTGAAATTGAAGAAGAAATTATTAAATCGGTTGACTATGTGGTAAAATACCGGCAGGAAGACAAGCGAAAATATTCATCATCGCCAATCATAAAAATTTATAAAAACGGCGTATTTGAAATACTGAGAATGTAGCCTATTTCGATCTTACATGTCCTGATCCTGAGACCTTTGCATCGATCTTGGGGTTCCCGATATAAGTAACATTACCGCTTCCCGAAATCCTTGCACTAAGAGAATCGCCTACTTTGCATAAGCAGCTGCCGCTTCCCGATACACTTATATCCAGGTGATCAATTTCAAAAGATTCTCCGGTATAACTTCCTGATCCGCTTATTGAAATATCTGCTTTGTCAGCAGTGCCTTCTGAACCTATTATTATATCACCCGAACCTGAGATACCGCAATTAAGATTATCCACCTCCAGCCCGGCAGTCATAAGTTTTCCGCTCCCGCTAACACTGAGGCTGAGGTTATCTGCATTTTTAACTGCATCGAGTATTTCTACTTTACCGGAACCTGAAACACCTAATCCATTCAGATTTGGCAATGTTATATAGACATTTACTTTATTGTCAAAGTTGAATCTCCAGTTTTCCAGTTTAATTAAAAGCTTATCGTCTGAAAGTTCAGTAACTATTTCTTTAAGATCATCTTTGTCTCCTTCAAGAACAACACTGAATTCGGGACCGATTTTAATTTTCAGATCTCCCGCAATTCCAAAGCTAATTTTTGTAAATCCCTTGACGTCCCTGGTTTCCTTATTTGCAGACTGACCAGAAGCCATTGTGATAACAAAACTTGCTACAAGTAAAAATGATGCTAACTTTTTCATTATGATTTTGGTATTAATTAGAGTATATTTTAGGTAAAGACGTTCAAACTTTGAAAATGTTGCATAAAAATAACCTCCAGCCATCCGCCAACCGGCTGATTCGGCGGAGCAAGGCAGGGGGGATTGGGGGGTTTAGTTTATTTCAATAAGTCCTTGTGGAAGATCCATCTTGATGATCTTCTTCTTGTTATCTATTCTTATTATTAAATCTTCATGCAGAGGGATCAAAATCTCTTTATCTTTTTCAATTCTTACGTTCATAAGCAACTGTCCGGGATTTTCAATGACGTCAATGACTGTTCCAACCAATCTGTTATCAATTTTATAGACCTTATAACCAGAAAGTCCTTTCAAATCAATGCTCTTTTCCTCAATTTTCCCTGAAGTCAGAAATATTTTGCAGCTTGCGAATTCACTAACCTTTTCTATTGATTCGTACCCTTGAAACTTTAGGTTAAGGATATCAGAGCCCGGGTACTCAGAATCAGAAATAAAAAAAGGAACCGGTTTTCCATCTATTTCCAGGAATACCGATTCCAGTTCAGGTATATTTTCAATAAAGGTTTTTTCCAGCTTAACTGTAACAGCACCTTCGTAACCGTGTACTTTTGCAATTCTGCCGAGCAATATGTGAGCATTATAAGCCATTGGATCAGTGATCCTTATGACCTCTCACTATTCCTGTGGTTTTTCCTCTGCTGCCGGTTCTGAAGCTGCCTCATCTTTAACAGGAGCATCAGTGGTTTCTGCTGAAGGAGGTGTTTCTTCAACAGGAGCATCAGTGGTTTCTGCTAAAGGAGCTGTTTCTTCAACAGGAGCTGTTTCTTCAACAGGAGCTGTTTCTTCAACAGGAGCTGTTTCTTCAACAGGAGCTGCTGTTTCAGCAGGAGTTGTCACCTCAGCAGGAGCAGTCTCTTCTGCAGGAGCTTCGGGCTGATTCGCAGCTTCTGCTTTTGCTGCCAGCTCGGCCTGCTTTTTGGTCAGCTTGGCGGCTCTTATCTCATTTATTTTCTTTTCAGCTGTCAGCTTCCTGTCAAGCTCATCATCTTTTGACTTCTCGAGACCTGATTTTTTAGTTTCAATCTTTGCTTCATTCTGCTTCATCCACTCATCAAAACGTTTGGTAGCTTCAGCATCATCAAATGCACCTTTTTTCACTCCTTCGAGAAGATGTTTCTTAATTAGAACACCTTTATAAGACAGGATAGCCCTGCAAGTTTCTGTAGGTAATGCGCCATTTTGCAGCCAACCCAGAGCCTTATCGAAATTGAGTTCGATTGTGGCGGGGTTAGTGAGCGGATTGTATTTCCCGATCTTTTCAATATATCTGCCATCCCGTGGCGACCTGCTATCTGCTACCACAATGTGGTAATAGGCCAGTTTCTTACGGCCTTTTCTAGCTAATCTGATTTTAACTGCCATTAATTTTTACGCTTTTTATTTTACCTTTTTTAAAATTGTGGGTGCAAAGATAATTAAATTATAATAGTAAACAATCTCATTTAAAACAGATTCAGTCAATACGGCATCAAATTCAAAAAAGATATGATAATTCATATTTCATTTTTGCCTATTTTTGTGTACCAACCTTATATTTTTTATCTCCGTTTTTATGGCTGTTTTTTCGCATTTACACGTTCATACCCAATACTCTATATTAGATGGCGCTTCACGTATCCCCGATCTGATCGAGAAGGTGAAATCCTTGGGAATGGAAGCTATCGCCATCACTGATCATGGTAACATGTTTGGAGTCAAGGAGTTTCATAATACTGCTTCAAAAAAAGGAATTAAACCAATTATAGGATGTGAGATATATGTTGCAAAAAGATCAATCTTGGATGTAAGCGGCAAAGAGGACCGTTCGGGAGATCATCTAATTCTTCTTGCAAAAAATCTGACCGGGTATAAAAACCTAATTAAGCTTGTATCAATAGCCTGGATAAAAGGATTTTACTATAAACCGCGAATTGATAAAGAATTACTGGCAAAATACCATGAAGGATTGATTGCTTCATCTGCATGTCTTGCGGGGGAAATCCCGGATGAGATACTTAATGGAACTCTGGCCGGGGCAGAAGAAGCGTTGAAGAGTTACCTGGATATCTTCGGTGAAGATTTTTATCTGGAAATGCAACGTCACGAAACAAATGATCCGGATGCCGACAGAACTGTATTTCCACTTCAGCAGAAAGTAATTGAGATTATTAAGAAGCTGGCTATAAAATACAATGTCAAGCTTATAGCAACCAACGATGTTCATTTTATCAAAGCTGAAGATGCAGAAGCTCACGACAGGCTTATCTGTATAAACACTGTAAAAGATATCGATGATCCCAACAGGTTAAGGTATTCAAAGCAGGAGTATGTTAAGAGTGAAGAAGAAATGCGGGAGATATTCAGCGATATCCCTGAAGCTATCGATAATGTTGCTGAAGTTGTAGCCAAAATTGAAAAATATAAGCTCGATCATGATCCTATTATGCCTGAGTTTGAGCTGCCTTCAGGATATACTGACAAAGATGAATACCTTAGATATCTGACTTATAAAGGAGCAAAAGAGAGATGGGGTACTCTTACCAAAGAACAAACTGAAAGGATTGATTTTGAGCTTGAGATGATTGCCAAAATGGGATTTCCCGGATACTTTCTTATTGTCCAGGATTTTCTTAATGCTGCAAGAGAGATGGGAGTTTCTGTAGGTCCGGGAAGAGGTTCTGCGGCAGGCTCGGCAGTGGCTTTCTGCCTGAAAATCACTGATATAGATCCCATTAAATACGGACTTCTTTTTGAACGTTTCCTGAATCTCGATCGTATTTCGTTGCCAGATATCGACATAGATTTTGATGAAGACGGAAGAGATTCTGTTCTGAAATATGTTGTCAATAAATATGGCCACGATAAGGTTGCACATATAATCACTTTTGGTTCGATGGCAGCCAAGATGGCCATTAGGGATGTTGCCAGGGTCCAAAAATTGCCTCTGCCTGATGCTGATCGCCTTGCAAAGCTGGTACCTGAACGGCCGGGAGTAACTCTTTCACAGGCTTATGCTGAAGTCCCGGAGCTGGCAAAAGAAAGAGATTCATCCAATAAGCTTATCGCACAGACCCTGAAATATGCTGAAGTGCTTGAAGGTTCAATCAGACAAACTGGTGTTCATGCATGCGGTATAATAATCGGAAAAGATTCCCTTGATAATTACATCCCAATCTGTACCGCAAAAGATACAGACCTTTATGCAACGCAATATGATGGAAGCCATGTTGAATCAGTGGGTCTTCTGAAAATGGATTTTCTGGGATTAAAGACTCTTTCAATCATAAAGGATGCTGTTGAGAATATAAAAAAATCGAAAGGGATTGAAATTAATGTTGAAACATTGCCGCTTAATGATAAAAAGACTTTTGAGTTATTCAGCAATGGGGAAACGACAGGCATCTTCCAGTTTGAATCAACTGGTATGAAAAGATACCTGAGAGAACTAAAGCCTAACAGGTTCGAAGATCTTATAGCCATGAATGCTCTTTTCCGGCCAGGGCCGATGGAGTATATTCCGCGGTTTATAAGCCGGAAGCATGGCAAGGAGAAAATTGAATACACCCTCCCCGTGATGGAAAAATATCTCAACGATTCTTATGGGATTACAGTTTATCAGGAACAGGTAATGCTTCTTTCCCAGGAACTTGCCGGTTTTACAAAAGGTGAAGCTGATTCTCTCAGGAAGGCAATGGGGAAAAAGAAAAAATCCATCATGGATGAGATGAAACTTAAATTCATTGAAGGATGCAGTAAAAAAGGATATAATGAAATTATTGTTACTAAGATATGGTCCGACTGGGAAGCTTTTGCTCAATATGCTTTTAATAAATCACACTCTACCTGCTATGCGCTGGTCGCATATCAGACCGGTTATCTGAAAGCTCACTATCCTGCAGAATTTATGGCAGCTGTTCTGAGCAGGAATATAAGCGATATCAAGAAGATCACAACATTCATGGATGAGACACGACGGATGGGAATGGAAGTCCTTGGTCCTGATGTAAATGAAAGTAATGTAAAGTTTACAGTAAATAAAGACGGAAATATCAGATTTGGTCTTGGTGCAATTAAGGGAGTTGGCGAAAGTGCTGTTCTTCAGCTTATTGAAGAAAGAGAGAAAAACGGGTCCTATAAAAATATCTATGACCTTATGGAAAGGGTTAACCTGAATTCACTTAATAAAAAAAATCTCGAAGCGATGGCTGTTGCCGGTGCATTTGATTGTTTTGATGATATCAGCAGAGCTCAGTATTTCGCTCTTGACACAAGGGGTTCAAGCTTCATTGAAAGCATTATTCGCTACGGTAATAATGCAAAAACTTTAAAGCTTTCAAGCGCCCAGACTCTTTTTGGTGAGGCAGGTGGCTTCGACATGGTAAAACCAGAACCATCTGTTTGTCCCGACTGGCCAAAGCTTGAAAAGCTTAACCGTGAAAAAGAAGTAATTGGCATATATCTCTCATCTCATCCACTCGATGATTTCAGACTGGAGATTAACACTTTTACAACTGCAAATCTTGCTGACCTTCAGAATCTCCGCGATTATTTTGAAAGGGAAGTTGTCGTCGCAGGGATGGTCACCGATTCAAAAAACGGGATCGGGAAGAATGGAAAACCTTATGGCTCATTCACTCTTCAGGATTATACCGACTCATTCAGATTCATGTTGTTTGATAGGGATTACCTGGATAACAGCAAGTTTCTCACTTTGGGTTATTATCTCCTCATAAAAGGGAAAGTACAGAACAGAAAGTTCAGGGAGAACGAACTCGAATTCAGTATTAAGAAGATCAACCTGCTGTCGAGTGTGAAAGATGAGCTCATAAAAACAATCACAATAAAAATCAATCCGGAGAATCTAAACAATGAAATGATGAATGAACTTAAAGATCTGATTCATGAAAATGCAGGTGAGACAGAATTAAGATTCCTATTTCTTGATTCAGATGATAAGATCTCTCTTCCAATGTTCTCCAGAACTATCAGGGTAAGACTTAATAATGAATTTATTTCTTTCCTCGACGATCATCCCGGAATAGAATATAAAGTTAATTAGTTATATTTACGGAATTCAACTTAATTTAAACAGAAGAAAGTATATGGCTTTAGAAGTAAATGATGGGAACTTCGATGAGGTAGTTGTGAAGTCAGATAAACCGGTAATCGTAGATTTCTGGGCAGAGTGGTGCGGCCCATGCAGAATGATCGCTCCTATTATAGAAGAGATATCAAAAGAGTATTCGGGAAAGGCAATTGTTACTAAATGTGATGTCGATAACAGTCCGCAGGTCACTTCTAAATATGGGATCAGAAATATTCCTACTGTGCTTTTTTTTAAGGATGGGAAAATTGCTGACAAACAGGTTGGGGCTGTACCGAAAAACAGTTTTGTAAGCAAGCTTAATGCACTTCTGTAATACCTAATTGAATAAATAAATGATCAGGGGTTGTTGAAAAAGTTCCTCTTTCACAATCCACCCCTAAATCCCCCAAGGGGGACTTACTGATATACAGAGAGTTTAAAAGCCCCCCCTGGGGGGTTGGGGGGTAAAAAAGGACTTTTTCTACAACCCCCGGTGAAAAGAAGGTGCCTTAATTTTTATTATGATAATTTGTGTTTTTGCAGCTTCGAGCAGCAGGATAGATAACGAATACGGAAAAGTTGCTGTAAAGCTTGGATCGCTACTGGCTAAAACTGGAATGGATGTTGTTTATGGCGGCGGCGGCATAGGACTTATGGGTAAGCTTGCTGATGCTGTACTGGCGAACGGAGGAAAGATAACCGGTGTCATCCCTTCATTTATGAAGAAGGAGGATTGGGGTCATCATGGATTAAGCGAGTTGATTATCACCAGGGATATGAGCGAGAGAAAGAAAAGGATGTTTGCAATAGCTGATGCTGTTGTTGCATTGCCCGGAGGAATCGGAACACTGGAGGAGCTTACTGAAGCAATTACCCTTAAACAACTGAGTCTTTTTGACGGACCGGTTATAATCCTTAATACTCTTGGTTATTATAATTCGCTGCTTGATTTTATTGATAATATGATTGATAAAAATTTTATGAGACTCGAGCACAAGGGTATCTGGGAAATTGTCAATACTCCTGAAGAAGTTATAATTGCACTCAATAAGAAAGAGAGAGGCAATGAGGAATGGAGGAAAATTGCCAAGATTTAACGATCAGGAATTTTTATTCCGATAAACATTATATCATCAACCTGCTGAAGATCGCCTTTCCAGTCAAGTATTTCCTTCCGAAGCCTGTCACCCTGCTCATGGACAGGAAGATGCCAGATTTCACATAATAACTTTTTGACATTCCCCGATTTATATTTCTTGGCATTTACATAACCAAACTGATCGGCATACCCGTCAGAGCTCATATAGATCATATCTCCGGGCTGGATTTCAACATGTTGATTAGTAAAAGTCTTTGTTGCATGTTGTGATGACATTCCGATCGGGAATCTGTCAGCCTTATATGTAAATATCTCGCCTTTTCTGACAACATATAATGGATTATAAGCTCCTGCAAATTCAAGTAAAAGCCTTTTCCTGTCAAATACAATAAGGGCCATATCCATTCCATCATTGATTGTCTCTTCGTTCCGTTGCATTAATGCTTTAACAACTTCAGCATTAAGCTGATCGAGAATTGCACCGGGCCTGATAATGCCATACTCCCTTACAACCTTATTAAGTGAATTATGGCCTATGATTGACATAAATGCTCCGGGAACTCCGTGACCAGTGCAGTCGCAGGCAGCAATGAACTGTTGATCACCATTTTCGTACATCCAGTAAAAATCACCGCTTACAATATCCTTGGGCATATAAAGAACAAAAGTTTCGCGGAATGTATCTTCCCGGGGAAGCATTGCCCTCTGAATTCTTTCCGCGTACCTGATACTGGCTGTAATGTCCCTGTTTTTCTCCTCTATTTCCATACTTTTCTGAACAACTTCAGCAGTTCTTTCGGCAACTTTGATTTCAAGTATTCTCTTTTCTTCTATGAGGTTTCTTTCTCTGATCTTAATATACAGCATAACGCCTATGGCTGCAAGGATCAGGCAGGTGGTAATAAACCAGGGAGTCTGGTAAAATGGTGGTTTTATAATAAATGAATATTCAACCGGTTCCTCATTCCAGTAACCATAACTGTTCGAAGCTTTAACTCTGAAAGTATAATGCCCGGGAGAAAGAGTAGGATAATCTTCCATTGTCTGGCTGGTCGGAGGTTTCCATCCTGATTCTGCTCCTTTCAGCATTACCTTGTATTTTACAGCATCAGGATCTATAAGGCTGACGCTATAATAATTGAATACAAGTGATTTTTCCTTATAATTCAGTTTCAGATCTTTTTTCATCTCACGAGGCAGGTAATTCACTTCCATACTGCTCAGGTGGGTCTGAGGTTTTACATCTACAGGCGGCATTTTAGACGGATCAAGCCTGGTAATTCCATTTGCTGTTCCAAACCAGAGATTGCCCTTACTGTCTATCATTGAAGCATTTGCAGATGCCTCAATGCCTGTGAACCCATTTCTTTTTGTAAATGAGGCTATTGTGCTGTCGGAAAAGTTATACCTGTTCAGACCATAATTTGTACCTATATAGAGGAAGTTTTTACCTTCAGGCTGAAGCAGCTTGATATTATCTGAAAGAAGCCCGGTTTCTTTATTTAGTGTAATTGTCACAGAATCGTTTTCGATACCTATCAAACCACTTACTGTTCCAACCCAGATTCTTGAATCGTAAGTCTGGGAAATCGTTTGTGGCACATTTCCTTCTCCTATATTTATTATCTTAAATTTACCTGTTGCAGCATCATATTTTGTCAGACCGCTTTTTTCTTCCGAACCTATCCAGATATTATTTTTATTGTCACAGAAGAGTACTTTAATCCAGTTTCCTGCAAGTCCTGATGTCTGTGTAAAAGTCAGAATATTTTGTCTTGAGGGATCCAATTTGACCAGCCTGTCCTGATTGCCTATCCACAAACTGTTTTCTTTATCGACAACAAGTGCGGTAATAATTTCGTGGAGATACTGGTTTAACCTTGTATCATATATAAACCTTTTTAATTTCAGATCATAATAAGAAAGGCCATTCCCGTCTGTGCCAATCCAGATAGTTCCATTTTTGTCCGATTTGATAAATCTGATCTTATTGCCGATAGCATTTTTAGTATTATTAAAAATTTGTACCTGATCTTTTTCCTGTGCTTCAGGATTATAGACAGATATCCCGGCATTCGTTCCAAACCAGAATCTGCCAAGATTATCTTCTTCAACTGCAAAAACACCTTTATCCGGCAGGATTTTTTCACCGGTGTATGTCGTAAAATGGTCTCCTTTAAAAATGCTTATGCCTGTATAATGATCTGCAATAATTATATTTTTCTCTTTATCCTCAATTATGTAGTGAATCGTCAGAGCTTCAAGGCCATTTGTCTTATCAAGAATCTTCATTTTCTCACCAGAGAAGATTGTAACACCCCCACCCCAGGTCCCGACCCAGATATTTCCTTTGTAATCTTCAGTTATATAAGAAATATGATTTTTTGAAAGCCCATCTCTGAAATCATAAACTTTCATCTCACCGGTTGCTGAGAAATACCTGTAAAGGCCTCCATTATATGTTCCAAACCAGAAATCACCCTTTGAATCCTCAAACATTGAAATGACGGCAAAATATCTGGGGAAACCAGGAGGATTGTAATTTTCAAACTGGTCTCTTTCTTTATTATATTTTTTAATACCTCCATTAGGTACAATACAATAGTACTCTTTATTCTTCCCCAGGTATGATGATGAAAGCTGATCGCTCAGGCCTTCACTGCCGCTATATTGTTTCCCTTTTAGTATTGTATCTCCGGGTTCTGGAAAAGGTAATC
>JBGOXH010000043.1:0-14615 GCA_041479075.1 Bacteroidia bacterium
CGAAATAACTCTTGGTCGTGCAATTAATAACAGAAACCCATATCAGCAATGCTAAAATCTATAAAAAAATTCCTGTCTGTCTCTGCAAAAAGCATGAAGCGTTCGGCTATCAGAGAGATACTTAAGCTTCTTCAGAAACCAGGTATGATTTCATTTGCCGGTGGGCTTCCCGCTCCGGAGACCTTTCCTGTTGACGATCTGAAGGAAATTGTTATTGAAGTTCTTGAAAAACATGGGGCCGAAGGACTTCAGTATGGAACAACTGAAGGTGATCCTATGCTACGTAAAGCTTTGGTTGACAGACATAACAGGCAGGGATTGAAAATCGGAATCGAAAACCTGATAATAACAACCGGTTCACAACAGGGACTTGATCTGATAGCAAGGATCCTGATTGATCCGGGCGATTATATACTCTGTGGCCTTCCCTCCTATCTGGGCGGCTTAAACGCGTTTACTGTTTATGGGGCAAAACTGAAAGGTATTACACTTGATGAAAACGGGATGAAACCCGATGAACTGGAAGAAACTGTAATCCATTTAAAAGATCTTGGGAAAAAGATAAAATTCATTTATGAAATACCTGATTTTCAGAATCCTGCTGGCATTACCCTTCCTGAATCACGAAGAATAAGAATCATCGAAATAGCTGAAAAATATGACCTGTTGATCGTGGAAGACAGCCCTTACCGCGAAGTCCGTTTTGAAGGAGAATCCCAGAGAATGATGTACGAACTGGATACAACCGGCAGAGTTATAACTCTCTGTACGTTTTCTAAGATTTTATCTCCCGGATTCAGGGTTGGGTGGGTAATCGGCAATCAGGAAATACTTGATAAAATTGTTATGGCAAAGCAAACTGCTGACCTTTGCACATCTGCATTTGTCCAGAAAATCATTGCGCGCTATATTGAAAAAGGGCTCCTGGAGAAGAACCTGAAAAAAACAATTGCCCTTTATAGCGAAAGACGCAATCAAATGATTAAATGTCTCAGAAAATATATGCCTGAAAATGTGAAATGGACAGAACCTCAGGGCGGACTTTTTCTTTTCGTCACTCTTCCTGCCCATGTTGATGCTGATGCAATTTTCAAAAAAGCTATCGAAAAGAATGTTGCATTTGTATCAGGTTCTTCATTTTTCTGCAACGATACAGGACACAATACCATGCGACTCAATTTTTCATTCTCAAATCCTGAAATAATAGAAGAAGGGATCAGTCGCCTCTCTGCTGTCATCAGGGAAGAATTGGCCGGTAAATAATATTTTATGGAACTCTCTGTAATTATTGTCAGTTACAATGTAAGGTACTTCCTGGAACAATGCCTGCACTCTGTCCGTAAAGCTTCAGAAGATATTGAATGTGAGGTATTTGTCGTTGACAATAATTCAGCTGACGGTTCATGTTCAATGATCAGAACTCTGTTCCCTGAAGTAAAACTTTTTATAAATCACGATAATAAAGGATTTTCTGCAGCCAATAATCAGGCACTAAAGCTGGCAACAGGCAGATATTTGCTTCTTCTTAATCCTGACACCATGGTTGAGGAAGATACTTTTAAAAGATGCATCAGTTTCATGGATGATCACCCTGATGCAGGTGCCACGGGAGTAAAAATGATTGATGGCAAAGGAAGGCTTCTGCCGGAATCAAAAAGAGCACTGCCAACTCCCAAAACTGCTTTCTTTAAAATGACAGGATTATCATATCTTTTCCCAAAGTCACACATTTTTAACAGATACTATCTGGGTCATCTCAACGACATGGAGACTAGCCAGGCAGATATCATTTCAGGCGCTTTTATGTTTCTCAGCAGAGAGGCCGTCAATAAAACAGGACTTCTTGATGAAGATTTTTTTATGTATGGCGAAGATGTCGATTACAGCTACAGACTGCAAAGAGAAGGTTACAATAATTATTATTTCCCGGAAATTAAGATAATTCATTATAAAGGTGAAAGCACTAAAAATGAGAACCTGAATGTTTTAGTCAACTTTTACAAAGCAATGATAATTTTTGTCAGGAAACATTTTGCAAATGGAAGTTTAAAAACTTTTACTCTTTTAATCCATGTTGCAATATTTTTCAGGGCAGGATTATCAGTGCTAAAGCAGTTTATGAAAAAAATATTTTCCCCTTTAACAGACGGAATTCTGGTCTATTTTATATTCCGTCTTGCAACATCAGCCTGGGGAGTTTACAAATACGGTGCCGGGTACAAATACCCTGAAACATTTACGGAAAATATAATACCTGCTTATACATTAATAATTATTCTTTCTATTCTGTCTCTCTCTGGTTATAAAATTCCTGTTAAACCTTTCAGTGCAATAAAAGGAGTATTTACCGGTACAATCTTAATTCTTATTGTCTATGCGCTTCTCCCACTCGATCTGAGGTTTTCGAGAGCAATAATCATTACCGGAGGTTTAATGTCACTTCTTGCGGTTCCGTTATGGAGACTGTTTATTTCAGTTATTGGTTTTGAAATTGCTGAAAATCCATTTTCAAAAAACAGAAAAACTGTAATCGTATCTGATTCTGAAGGATATTCAAGGGTTAAGGATCTGATGTTATCATCGGGGATTAAGAACAGAATAGCAGGAAGAGTAAGCATCCGGCAGGATGATATGAAGGAGGAGGTGCTTGGCAATATTGAACAGATACGGGAAGTAATCAGGATTAATAAAATCAAAGAGATAATTTTTACAACCCGTAATCTAAGCGCTTCACAAGTAATTGATTCTATGCATGCTATATCAGATTTCAATATCAAAATAAGAATAGCATCTGCTGATGAAAGTTATATTATCGGAAGCAGATATGTTAATCCGAAAGAGGAAATAATTTTATTAAGCCGGACTTCCTTTTCAGCAAGAATTATTGACAGAATTAAAAATCTTTTCGGTTGATTGCAGCTTCCCTGTCAGATTCCCTGAACATTTTTTGATTTAAACTGTTAAGCGAATGGGTTATTATGTATAATAAATTATTAAATAACCCCCTTCCCAACCTTCCCCCAGGGGGGAAGGAGAAAAAAAGCCTCCCGCTTAGGCGGGACGGGAAAGGGGGTAAAGACAATTAATTAAGACTTAAGAAGCAATGGCAACAATGAATATCCTACTTCCGGCAATGGGGGAAGGAGTTATCGAAGCAACTATAAATAAATGGCTGGTTACAGAGGGCGCTTCAGTCATGGAGGATGATCCTCTTGTTGAAGTTGCCACAGATAAAGTCGATTCCGAGGTTCCGTCACCAGCTGATGGTACTATTGTATCAATCATTGCCAGAGAAGGTTCTGTTATAAAAGTCGGAGAGATAATTGCTGTTATTGAAAAGAATATAACTACCACACCGGAAGAAAAAGAACTGATCAGTAAAGAAATCGGCAGAATCAGGGAAACTATTGAAGAAGTAAGAAATGAGAAAAAGGAGGTTGAGGTTTTATCGCATGTAATGAAAAGCAGGACACCATTGGGGAAATTCATTTCACCGCTTGTAAGAAGTATTGCTGCACGTGAAAATTTACGCTATGATGAGCTCGACAAAATCAGCGGGACAGGAATGGATGGAAGGATCACAAAGAATGATATTCTCAAACTTATAGAGACCAGGTCAAAAAAAGAAGTTTCTGTCATTGGAACGGCTCCGGGAACAGTAAAGGAGGAAAGTGAGATTGATAAGAGATCAGGGAAGGATGAAATAATTGAGATGGACAGGGTTCGCAGGCTTATCGCCGATCATATGGTTCTTTCGAAAAAAACCTCACCTCATGTTACTTCATTTATTGATGCAGATGTGACAAGGCTTGTAAACTGGAGAAATTCAATCAAGGAAAAATTCTATGCAACTGAAAAACAGAAGCTTACATTAACACCCATCTTTATTGACGCTGCAGCCAGAGCATTATATGAATTCCCGATGATTAATATTTCAGTCGATGGAAATAATATTATTAAAAAGAAAAATATAAACATCGGTATGGCCACTGCCCTTCCTGATGGTAATCTTATTGTTCCTGTAATAAAAAACGCAAATGAGAAAAATCTTACAGGGCTTGCCAGGAGTGTCAACGACCTTGCAGAAAGGGCAAGGAGCAATAAGCTAAAACCCGATGAAATAACAGGAGGAACCTTTACAATAACGAATTTTGGAAGTTTTAACAACCTTGCCGGGACTCCTATTATTAATCAACCTCAGGCCGCAATACTTGGCACGGGTGCAGTCAGAAAAATTCCGGCTGTCATTGAAACACCTGATGGCGATGTGATAGCAATCCGGCAAATAATAATACTGTCGTTAAGCTATGATCACAGGGTAATTGATGGTGCACTTGCAGGAAAGTTCCTGAACAGGATAAAGGATATTCTTGAAAATTACTCTTCCGACATAATATTATCCTGATTCTTCAACAATATCTGTTCTGAATTTCATCCCACAAAATTCAGGTTTTGCAAATATTTCATAGCGGTTAATAAAAAAGGAATGAAAATTTTTATCCTTTTTTATAATATTTCTGCTATATTAGTGCCTTTAAGATTTGAACAGAAAAATTTAGAGCCACAGTACCTCTACGGAACCGAAAGTTGGATTTATTAAGTTTAAAGCCGAGGTTATTTCATATCTAATTATACCTGTACTAAGATGATGAAAAAGTTTACCCTGATTATGTTTTTACTGGTTTTTCTGATTGGTAATAATTTGTTTCCCCAGGCAAGAATAGAGAATAAATTGAAGTTCGTCGAAGCCGAAACTTACGTTTTATTTGAGGAATATGAAGAAGCATTAGCAAAATACCTGGAGCTTATAAAATCTTATCCAAACAATTCAAATATAAAATACAGGATTGGGCAATGTTATATTTTCAAGCAGGGTGAAAAATATAAAGCAATAGCCTATCTTGAGGATGCTGTAAAAAATATTAATCCGAAATATAAAGAGGGAAAATTCAGTGAAAAGGGTGCACCTTATGATGCCCTTTATTACCTGGCAAATGCATACAGAATTAATAACCAGCTGGATAAAGCCATTGAAACATATGAGCTTTTCAGAAAAAACCTGGATCCGAAAGTTTATGATACTGCTGTTGTCAACCTGCAGATTGAATCGTGCAGGAACGCTCAGGAATTGATGAGTAAACCGTTGTATATCAGGAAAACAAACCTCGGAAATCTTATTAATGATCAATACCCTGACATGAACCCTGTAGTCTCAGGCGATCAGAATTCGATGGTTTATAATAGGAAATCACCATTTCAGCTACAAATTTTATATACTAAAAAAGTTAATAATCAATGGATTGAACCGATAAACATTATTCCGGATCTGGGATTTGGACAGGAAGAAGGGAACTTTGCCACATCTCTTTCCAGCGATGGCAAAGAGCTTTATATTTACCGCCGTGGTGATGATTACGATGGGAATATTTATGTAACCAATAGAATAAATGATGAAAGATGGTCAAACATTGTAAAGCTGAATGACAATATTAATACCAAGTACTGGGAATCGCATGCAACCGTATCTCATGACGGGAAAAAGCTTTATTTCACTTCCAACAGGAAAGGTACAATCGGCGGTCTTGATATCTTTGTGTCTGAAAGAGACACCGGAAATGCTTGGGGACCTGCAAAAAACCTCGGTCCCGTAATAAATACCATTTATAATGAAGACACACCGTTCCTTAGCGCCGACGATAAGACTTTGTTTTTCAGCTCAAGCGGGCATTTCAACATGGGTGGTTATGATGTCTTTTATTCGACACTTCTTGATAACGGAGAGTGGTCTGTGCCGCTTAACGTCGGATTTCCTCTGAATACTACCGATGACGACCTTTTCTTTGATCCAATAAATGACGGATACCAGGCTTATTATGCATTTATTGATACAGGGGGTTACGGACTTTCTGACGTATACCGGATTGAGATATTTAATAAGGATCATCCCAGAAAATTTATAATAAAGGGGCTGGTAAAAGTTGCAAATCAAATATTCAATCTTAACGATAGTGTAAAGGTTACTGCTACGAATATTGCAAATCCCAGTCAGAAAATAGTTACTTATTCCAACCCTAAAACGGGTGAATATGAAATTGAACTTCCACAGGGGGACTATGAAATCACATATGAATCTCCTTACAGTGAAACGGTAAAAAAGAATCTTAATCTGGACATTTCAAACTCGTCGGATACTTTTGTTCTGCCGGGAACAATCTTGCCAAAAACAGACTTTGTGGCTGATCTGAATGTTGAAAGCAATAAGAACATATCAGTTACAAAAGGAGATACTATTGCTTTTCCTCTCAAGGTCGAACCGGGATCACTTCTTACAGTTGAACACTGGGTAGGTGATTCACTGATATCCACAGAACAATTTGTAATATCGGATTCGACATTTATTTATAAAATGGTTCCTCAGCCCGGTGATAATAAAGTTACATTTAAACTAACCGACAGGTTCAGCAATATCACATCAACAGATGTCTTTATAACCAGGAAGCAAGGTGTTACATCACAACCGGTTGTAAGGCCTGAATATACAAGGGTCATTGCTCAAAAACAGGTTGTTGCATTTGCTGAAATGCTTAGAAACAGGGCGGATGATAGATTGAAAAATTTCATTAATATAAATGAAATTCAAAAACATCAGTTCGGGAAAGTGGATGATGTAATATCCTTCATTAAAGATAATGCCGCAAAAAGCAGTATAAGTCCTGAAGAGATTGATAAGCTTGCACTCAAAGTCGCAGTTATGGATAATGTGCTAACCCAGGCTGCTGTAGATATAATGGCAAAATATTCAGATGGCGAAATAAAGAAGATCCTGGGTGATATCGATATCTATAAGCTGAATCTTAAGAAATGGACCGGCTTGCAGGAATATATTTCATCATTGACCAATGGTGAAATAACACCGGAAGCTCTGAATAAGCTGGCAGGTGATATTCTCATGGGAACAGATCCTAAGATTGATCTGCTGAGAGAGAAGCTCCTGGCATACAGTCAAAATTCTGAATCAGGTACATTTATTCAGCAGTCAGTAAGATCGACCGATGAAAAGAGAATTAAAAAGGCCGGAGATTGGCTGCAGACATTTTATAATGAATCTATTAATCAGGGTCTGACTGATGAACAGCTGGCAAAAATTTTTGCTGCTATCAGCACTACTCCAGGTACTAATATTGACAATTTCACTAAAGACCTGGCCGATAATTCGGAAGAACCGATGCGTTCGTGGGTTAATTCACTGAATCTCAGAAAGGAAGGTATTAAAACTCCATCAGATCTTGTTTTGTACCTCATAAGAAATAAAAAGAAGGGTAATGTTACTGATGAGACACTCTTTAACAGCCTTGTTAATCTTATATGTGCTAAAGATATTACGGCAGATGCCATTAAATCAAATATGGTTGAAGTAAAAGGCAAAAAGATGTGGTACCTGTGGTTACTGCTTGGTGCCGGATTACTTATCTTCATCTTCTTTTACAAAAGAAAACGGGATAAAGACAAGAAGAAAAATTGATTAAGATGGCCGGCTTTCACCGGCCATCTCTTTTAAAATAAAATCCTGATCATTTTTCTGTTGATATTTTTTTCCTAAATTTGTTAGCAAAACCAATAGTTATGTGCAAAAGAATTACCTTTTTGCTTTTAATATCAGCTTTCCCATATTCCCTCATTGCACAGGAATTAAAAACACTTCAGGATATTTTTATTGAAGCTGAATATTTTTTCATGAATGAAGATTATTCTGATGCCCTTCCTTATTATCTGCAGCTTTATGAAAAGGTACCTGAGAATGCAGATGTTGCATATCGAATCGGAGTTTGTTATCTTAATATTAATGGAAAGAAGAACCTGTCAATAGATTATCTCGAAGCTGCATCTAGAAATGTATCTGCCAAACACAAAGAAGGAACAATTACCCAGTTAACTGCACCTTACGACGCACTCTATGAACTTGGCCACGCTTATCTGATTAATTATCAGTTCGATAAGGCGAAAGAAGCATTCAATAAATTTTCCAGGACACTGCTTCCGGATGACCGTGAGAATCATGATTTTATCAATCAACAGATTAAATCATGCGATGATGCAAAAGAATTAATGTCAAAACCTGTATCCTATACGGAAGAGAATATAGGGGCTCCCTTTAATGATGAGAAGTCAAATTTTAATCCTGTCATATCAGCCAATGGAAAATCATTTGCTTATATGGTCTCTTTAAAGTTCTACGATGCTATAATGCTGACAAAACTTGTCAACGGCAAGTGGGCTGCACCGGTAAATATTACACCTGAACTTCTGTCAGACGGAGATATGTACATTTCTTGCCTTTCCTCGGATGGAAAGATCTTATTCCTTTCAAAGAATGATAATTTCAACAGCGATATTTATACAAGCACATTCGATGGAATAAGTTGGGCCCCGACAGTCAAACTCAATAAAAACATAAATACAAAATACTGGGAATCCCATGGTTTCATTTCTGATGATGGAAGTCAGTTGATTTTTGCTTCAGACAGACCCGGTGGATTCGGGGGACTTGATCTTTATCTTTCCAAAAAGAATAATGGCGATTGGGGACCGGCAGTAAATCTGGGACCGGAAATTAATACACCATTTAATGAAGACCGCCCTTTCCTGATAAATAACGGGAAAACACTTTTCTTCAGTTCCCAGGGTCATAAAAACATGGGAGGATATGATATTTTCAAATCTGATCTTCAGTCGAATAACCTTTGGAGCCAGCCGGAAAACATTGGCTATCCTGTGAACACACCTGACGACAATATTTTCTTCATGCCTGTTGCGGATGGAAGGTCGGGCTATTATTCAACATATAGAGAATCAGAAGGGTCTGAGAAAGAGGATATTTACAAGATAACCTTTAAATAAATTAACCCGGTTTAACGGGCTTTTCATAGATAAAAAGTATTATATTTGCTATGATGAAAAATTTCAGAGAAATATTTTTCCACTTCCGGTTGCAGCTATTGACTCTGATAATTTTCTCCGCAGCTGCTTCTGCTCAATCTTCAAAAGAGTTAAAAGAAATCTTTGCCCAGGCTGAAGCGTATTACCTGTACGAAGATTATGAACTGGCAAATCAGCTTTACATCTTACTTGATAACCCTGATAATCTGAATGTTAAGTACAAAATCGGAACATGTTACCTGAACATTCCGGATGAAAAAGAGAAGGCGATTCCATATCTTGAGGCAGCTGTGAAGAATGCCAACTATAATGCAAAAACCGGATCTTTTAAAGAGAAGAGAGCTCCTCTTGATGTTTATTTCTCGCTCGCGAAAGCTTATATGATAAATAATGAGCTGGAAAAAAGCCTCAATACATTTCAAACCTTTAACAAGCTTGTAAGTGAGGCGAAAGACAAAGGCGGAATGAAAAACTTTGCTTTTGTCGATCAACAGATTCAAGCCTGCGGTAATGCTATAAAGGTCGAGGAAAATCCTATAGCAATGAGCAAGAAAATTCTTGGAAAAGAATTTTGTCAGGGCTCAATGAATGAAAATCCTGCAGTCAGCTTTGATGGTAATACAATAGTATATACCGAACGCAGAGGTCTCGTTAATGTAATTCTATTCTCAAAGAAAATCAGAGGCAAGTGGCAGACACCTGTTGAAATTACATCCCAGATAAATGCCGGGGAAGACTGCTCATCCTGCTCTCTCAATAATGAGGGAACTGAGTTATATCTGTATAAAACTGATAATTATGACGGGAATATTTATTTATCCAAATACGTAAATGACACATGGACTCCAATTGTAAAACTTAATAAGAATATCAATACAAAGTTTTATGAGTCCCATGCTTCAGTTTCAGCAGATGGTAAAAAGCTCTATTTTACAAGTAACAGGGATGGAGGTCAGGGTGGTCTGGATATTTATGTTTCGGAGAAGGATGGTTCGGGCGACTGGGGTGTACCTGTCAATCTCGGAACAACAATCAATACGGCATATAATGAAGATGATCCCTTTATAACTCAGAATGACTCTGTTCTCTATTTTTGTTCTGAAGGGCATAATTCAATAGGAGGGTATGATAATTATAAGAGTCAGAGGTTCGGGAATGAATGGAAAAAGCCTCAAAACCTTGGGTTCCCTGTTAATTCGACAGATGACGATAAATTCTTCCAGCCATCCAATAATGGTGCAAACGCATATTATTCAATGAAAACCGATTATAAGAAAAGAGACATTTTCTATCTTGGTCTTGGAGGCTTGGATGTCAATCAGATTTATGAGATTAACGGGAAATTCAATTTAAATGATACAGCTTTCGCTGCTAATAAAAAGTATAATATTAATATCCTCAATAAAGCTTCCGGAGATACTATATACAGAGGGGCACCCGACAAAACCTCAGGATTATATAGTTTTAATGTAGCCCCCGGTCAATTTAAGCTTGTGTACTCCGGTGAGGGATATTTTACCCAGACTATCGATACAACCATAATCACGGATAATCCTGAATTAATTGTCACTCTTGATGTTACATTAAAAAGGGACTCCTCTCTTATTAAACCGGTTGTATACGAAAAAATTAATCTTGCCCTAATACCTACTATTTTGGCAATTGATACCAGCATCCTGATTAGAAATATGAACGTAAATGAAGTCGGTGATGCAAGCATTAAAGAATCTGACGTACTCTATTATACCGTTCAGGTAATGGCTCTTTATAAGCCTGTCGATATCACCTATTTCAAGTATATTTCTGATATGAAAGTAATGTACAATGATGTCGATAAATTCTTCAGGTACACTACAGGACGTTTTACTACAAGGGAAGAAGCTTCTGCGTGGAGATTGGAGCTGATGAGGAAAGGTTATCCCGATCAAATCTTCATTAAGAAAGTATCTAAGTGATGGATTGCCCTTATGTAAAAATCCTGCTCATTATTTTCATCACAGACTGGTTTACGCCTTTATTTTCTCAGGAATCACAAAAAAAAGAATTTATCAGGTCCGTTCATGAAGCTGATATTTCTTTCTTCTATGATGAAGATTTTGATAAGGCTGCAGCCTTATATGAACCTCTCCAGCAAGCAAATCCCGTCAATGCCAACCTTGCGGGCAAGCTTGGAATCTGTTACTTGAATATTGATGGTAAAGCCCCTGAGGCACTCAGGCTTCTTAAGATTGCTTCCAAAAACATTGTGAGTACTGAAAAGGAGTATGAGCAACTTGGAGAAAAGGCTCCTTTTGATACTTACATATATCTTGCCAATGCATACCATAGAAATGACAGCCTTGAAAAAGCAATTTCGCTTTATTATTATCTTAAGGAGAAGCTGGGAGAAAGTGAAACCTTTAAGGAGGAATATATTGACAACCAGATCCGTGATTGCAAGTATGCCAAGGAGTTTAAAAAGAAACCTTTGACAATAATAAGGAACCTGTTTGCTCCATGGCTGAAAGATTATCCGGGAGCTTGCAATCCTGTTCTTGCAAAAAATGACTCTGTCTTTATTTTTACACAAAAAATAAAAGACAAAACACGAATACTTTGCTCTTATAAGAGTGACAAATGGGAGACTCCTGTTGATATTACAAAGCAGCTCGGAGGTTATGACAGGTTCTATTCAAATTCTATCACGGGCAATGGTAAGCTGCTTATTCTGCAGATGGATGATGGTGGCGATGGTAACCTGTATTTTTGCCAGAGAAAAGATACTACCTGGACCAAAATTAAAAGCCTGGGAAAACCAATAAATACAATATATTGGGAATCACACGGATTTATTACTCCGGATGGAAATACCATCTATTTCTCAAGCAACAGGCCAGGCGGATTTGGAGAACTTGATATCTGGTACTCAGTAAAAACAGAGAATGGGACATGGGATCATCCGGTTAATTGCGGAGAAATTATAAATACGGTCTATGATGAAGATACACCATTCTTTGATCCTGCCAATAATGCTCTGATCTTCAGTTCTAAAGGACATGTAAGCATGGGAGGGTACGATGTATTAAGGTCGACCAATAATAGTAGTTACTGGACTAATCCTGTCGGAATACCTTTTGCTTTTAATACAACTGATGATAATACTTTTTTTATACTTAATAATAATACGCCAGGTTTTGTCACCAGTCTTTATGACCAAAAGAGCCAGATGAGGAACATTTACTCCCTGGTAGCAATAAATCCTTCAGATGAAATTACAAAAGTTAATGGGACAGTGACTTTTAAAGATGGAATGAATGTTGAACCGGCAAAAGCTTCCATGAAGCTGACTGATGCTAACAACAAAACATCATTGAGACAGATTCCTTTAAATGAAGACGGAACATTTAGTTTTGATATTAAGCCTGGCGATTATCAGCTTTCTATAAGTTATCCCGGTTATAAAACAGACACAATTAATTTATCTCTGCCTCTTTATTTTCTGAGCCATTATATGGTTGTCAATTCGACTCTCACACCTGAAAAAGTCGCTGAAGGTACTTTCCTTACAATTAAAAACATTCTTTTTGAATACGACAGCTACGAACTGGATGATCAGGCTAAATCAGAGCTGGAGGTACTAAAATCAATTCTTGTTAGTTATCCCGACCTGAAAATAGAGATTTCAGGTTACACAGATTCGAAAGGAAGTACACAATACAATAAAATACTTGCTGGTAAACGGGCACAGGCAGTTATCGACTACCTTACATCACCTGCAATTCCTGCTTCCAGGTTCGTAAAAAAGGCCTTTGGTAAATCACATTTTGTCGCTGTAAATGTGAATAATGACGGTTCAGATAATCCCGAAGGCAGAAAATATAACAGGAGAGTCGCATTTGGTATTATCGATCCTCATACAGGTGTCGTAATCAGACAGGAGACTTATACACCGGAACATCTCAGGCTGGCATCTTCGATGAAATACAGCCTTATTATCAAGAGGACTAAGGAAAAGCTTCAACAAGACTATTTCGATAATCTGGAGCTGAATGGAATGCTGTTTATAAGAACAATACCGTTCGACTCAGTAATGATTTATGCTATCGGAGTATTCTACAACAAAACGGATGCAATTAAATATCTGGCATATGCTAAGGGAAAAGGGTACCTCGATGCATATGTAGTCAATCAGTACGATCTGAACAGCGTAACCAAATCTGCTGTCAGACTTACTCCAATTGTAAGCCATGCCACCGGTAAAAAGATTTATACAATCCAGCTTAAAGCAAATAGTAGATCTCCAATGAATATGAGTCTGTTTAAAGAATTCAAGGATGTCAGAGAAATACTTGGTGAAGATGGTTACTACAGGTATGTTACGGGTGAGTTTGATCAATACTCACAGGCAAAAGAAGCACTGGTTCAGTACATCGATGCAGGTTTCAAAGATGCATTCATCAGAGAACTTAACTTGCTAATAATCAAATAATTACAGATATATTTCTTATGAAGTGTGAGAAAATAACCCTCAGAGCGCTCGAACCTGAAGATCTTGAGCTGCTTTATGAATGGGAGAATAATGATTCCTACTGGGTGATAAGTAATACGATAACTCCTTTTTCCAAATTTACTTTAAAGAGATACCTTAAACATTCTCATAAAAACATTTATGAAACGGGTCAGCTGCGACTTATGATCGAACTGATTGAGGAAAAAAAAACCATCGGGGCAATTGACCTTTTTGATTTCGATCCGTTTCATAAAAGAGCCGGAATCGGAATTCTGATCGCTGATGAAACTCACAGACGAAAAGGATATGCCTCGATGGCACTGAAATGTCTGATTCAATATTGCCTCACGACCCTTCAGCTGCATCAGCTCTATTGCAATATTCTGGCAAACAACACCGAAAGCATGGATCTCTTTGAGAAGCTGGGGTTTGTCAGGATCGGGATAAAAAAAGAATGGGTTCAGACAGCTGATGGATATCTCGATGAATATATGTTTCAGCTGATAAAAAAATAATATGAGGGTGTATCAAATCCTTTACCATCCCGCTGAAGCGGGAAGAAAGTTAAAATATTATATATCAATACTTTCCTCCCGCTTTTCGCGGGAGGTGTCCTGACCGAAGAGTCGGGACGGGGTGGTTAAATACACCTCGAATTCAACCTTAAAAAATTAATCAATTATTTATTGTTGTTTCTCGTATCCCGGTAATCCCCTTTAAAATAATTGATGCCTATTGCATCATACCTCTTCTTCAGTATTTCAAGACGCGACAGAAAATCATCAAAATCCTT
The DNA here is from genome assembly GCA_041479075.1 of Bacteroidia bacterium. GTDB lineage: Bacteria > Bacteroidota > Bacteroidia > Bacteroidales > VadinHA17 > LD21. The sequence goes on from JBGOXH010000043.1 coordinate 14,220, forward strand.
TAGCCTGTCAGGAGTCCAGCCGGTTTCAGCAATTGCGAACGCTCTGGGGAAAGCCATATATTCCATTTGCTCAGGAGTCGGTATATATTCTGTCCAGACATTTCCCTGAATACCAAGTATATACTTCTGTTCTTCAGGTGTAAGCTCTGACGGCATCGGGTTATATGAATAAACACGTTCAAGCGGAAGGTAGCCGCCTATTGCCAGTGGCTGGCCTTCGGGTTCGCATTGATAATAATCGAGATATACATATTTGCTAGGAGTCATAATAACATCATGTTTCTGTTTGGCAGCAGCTATACCACCAGATGTTCCTCTCCACGACATAACTGTAGCTTCCGGTGCCAGACCTCCTTCAAGTATCTCATCCCATCCTATAATCTTACGCCCTTTTGA
>JBGOXH010000353.1:0-2505 GCA_041479075.1 Bacteroidia bacterium
AATTATAACATTGAACATATATATGGTTTGTTATTGGTTAAAACAAATCGGATTCTGCTTAAAAGCTTCTTAGCTATTTTTATTATTGCCTTATTTCCTGACTTCTGACGCTTCAATGTTTTTTGAAAAACGAGATTTTTAAATATCAGATTATAAGCCATATAGTAGTCATACCTATGTGATTTTACCGCACTAATGCCTATTTTTGCGGTATGTTTTCGGTGCGAAAAGTCAAAACCAAGTCGGGTTCTACTGCAGTTCAGGTAGTACGGTATATAGGACACAAGACTATTATTTTCAAACATATTGGCAGTGCCAAAGACGATACTGAGCTTGCTGTTTTTATGCAGAGTGCAATAAACTGGATTGAGGAAAAATCTGCTCAATTGCCGTTGTTCCCTGGTCAAAAGCAGAAGTTTTTAGTTGTAGATAGGGGCGAGTGCCTTGGGGTAACTCACTATTTTGCTTTTCAGTTCTTCATGAGATGTTTAGAGGAATGTGGATTATCCCATCTGCCTCGGTTGTTGCTTGATCTTTCCATCATGCGACTAGTCGAACCTGCTTCAAAGCTCCGTTCGATCGAGCTGTTGCAACACTATTTTGACATCAAATACTCCCAGCGTATTTATCGCAATATACCGAAGCTTACGGCTTATAAGGCTGATATTGAGCAGTGTGCTTACAAAGTGGCGCAAGAGAAGTTTAACGAGCCGTTTTATTTTGTCCTGTACGACGTTACTACCCTGTATTTTGAGTCGTTTAAGGCTGATGATTTTAAAACCCAGGGATTTTCAAAGGACAATAAATCTCAGCAGCCACAGATTGTAATCGGGTTACTGGTTACTCAATCTGGATTTCCATTGTTGTACCAGGTTTTTGCAGGCAATACATTTGAAGGAAAGACAATGCTACCGGTGCTTGAAACGTTTATTTCAATCCACCCACAGGCTCGGCCAATTATTGTGGCAGACGCTGCAATGCTAGATGATGAAAGGCTAACTGAACTCCGGCAAAAGAGACTATCATACATCGTTGGGGCTCGGCTTCCCAATGCAAAACTTGGGTTGGTGAAAAAAATCCATGCTACATTGAACGGGAACCACGGCACTATGGCTCGTTTCCCATCAAGACACGGCGATCTGGTGTGCGACTTCTCCCGCAAGCGGTATAAAAAGGAATTGATTGAGTTAAACAAGCTCATCCAAAAAGCTGAGGAATTGGTCGCAAAACAGGAACTGAAAGTTAAGGTTAGATTTATAAGGAAAGTTGCCAAAGAGAAAATCGAACTCAACACAGAATTGATAGAAAAAAGGAGGTTGTTACTTGGTATAAAAGGGTACTGCACCGATTTGCCCGAACAACTGCTATCTAACGAAATGGTTATTGAGCGTTACCACCAATTGTGGCATATTGAGCAATCATTCAGGATGAGCAAGTTTGATTTACAAGCCAGACCAATCTATCACCAAAAGCATGATTCAATTAAAGCTCATGTACTAATTTGCTTTGTTGCATTGATGGCTGAAAAATATTTGGAACTAACCACCAGATTATCACTGCGGGAGATCCGCTATCTTGTTTGGGACATAACCGAAACACATATTCAAGACAACCTTACCAAAGAGATATTTAGTTTTCGGTCTCCAACTAAGGAAATCCTGGCTAGCAAACTAGCTGCCCTGATATCGACATGGAATCTCCTACCGCACTAAACGTCAGAAGTCAGGACTTTTCATTTCAGGTTCAGTTTTGGCATATATCCTTATAATGACGAAAAACTAATTAAATTGATGCTGCAACATAAAAATTTAGAAACATTCTAAATAATGAAATTAAAAAACAGATGAAAATTTTTAACTATTCAGTAGTAGAAGTATTGGAGATGGGCTTCTAACTGATTAATTAGATAATAGGTTTATTCATACAGCTTTATAAATTCAAAAGAATTTCCCATGCTATTCAGGAATTTTATGAAATCTGTCTTTGCGATAACCAATGAAGCTGTATTAATGTTTGGGTGAAAAGATAGCCTGCTGAATTCGTTTAATTTTTCATCGATGAACAGATGCACATGATGATCTTTATCGTTAATAAGTCCAAATGGAGAAACTGAACCGGGTTCAACACCAAGGTATTTTTTAAGTCTCTGGTCGGAGGCAAAGGAAAGCTTACCCTTCTTGAGCCTCTTCTCCAGGTCGTGGATATCAAGCTGCCTAAGATGTTCAAGAATTACCAGGTAGTGCCTATCGCCCTTGTGATTACGGAAAAAAATATTTTTACACCGGCCTGAATTCAGATCCTTCCAGTAGATTTTTGCATCTTCAATAGTGGCAACAGGAGGGTGTTCGGGGTATTCAAAATCAATTGAGAGCTTTCCAAGCAGAAAGTATAGCTCTTGCTGTCCCCTCATAAGACTTATTTTTTCTTTGGAATATAAACAAATTCCATTTCAACAAGGAGGGCAATATCCATGCCGGCCTCTTTATGGTCTGAGTCCAGTTCATC
>JBGOXH010000294.1:0-3491 GCA_041479075.1 Bacteroidia bacterium
AGAAGAGGAAGATCGTTAAAAGGATTATTTCTATCGAATTTTGGCTTCGTCATGGTTGTTCAATATTTGCTATATTATGGACATGTTGCAAATTTATGTCATATTTTCATTAAAAACAATAACGCATGTCCAATATTTTAATATTTCTGGACATGTCACCAAAACATGTCCATTCTTATCCTTAAATAGGTATCCATATCAAATATCTAAGTCCACAAAAAGTTGAAAACTATAATAAAATGTAATAAAACATATTATATTGATAATCTGACATATAATAGAATAGTTAGCTTCTCACCCCGACAAAAAAAAGCCTTTTTGCGAAAGCAAAAGGGCTATTTCTTTTAAAGTGGCCTCTGAAAGTATGCGAATCCCGCATCAGAGGGACGAGCAATCTTCTCACCCTCCTAGAATCTCCTTCACCTTAGCTGAAATCTCTTTCCCGTCAGCTTTTCCTGCAAGCTCCTTCATGGCAACTCCCATTACTTTGCCCATATCGGCAGGTGATTTTGCGCCAACCCTGTCAATGATAATTTTAAGAGTTTTTGAGAGCTCTTCATCGCTCATTTTTGCGGGCAGATATTTTTCAAGTGTCTCTGCTTCAGCAATTTCAATTTTAAATAAATCCTCCCGGTTCTGCTCTTTATAGATAGCTGCTGATTCCCTTCTCTGCTTGACAAGTCTTTGAATAATTTTTAATTCTTCATCAGAAGTAAGAACGGAACCGGCACCCTTTTCAGCCCTGGCCAATGTAAAAGCAGTCTTTGCAGCTCTGATTGCCTCGAGAGCTACCTTCTCCTGGGCTTTCATCGCACTGAGAAGATCTGCTGAAATTTTCTCGGTAAGTGACATATTAATAATATTTCAATGTTATAAAAAAAGTTAAAATTCAGTACAAAGATACAAGATACATATTAAATGTAACGGACAGACGGGTACCTGAATCATAAATTCAATATCTTTAAACCTGCATCCTGATTATCTTTTTTATGCACAAAAGACTTATCAATCTGCATCTCAGGCAATTACTTTTTTTATCGGCTGGATTATTCTTGTTCCAGCTCCTTAATGCCCAGCAGCAAAATCTTGACTATTTTCTGAAGACCGGACTTCAGAACAGTCCATTGCTGAAGGATTATAAGAACAGAGTAAAATCAGCACTCATCGACAGTATGCGGATCAGAGCAGGCCAGAAAATACAGGTAAATGTTTCCAGCATTAATTCCTATGCTCCTGTAATCAGAGGCTGGGGGTATGATGAAATAAAAACCGATATAGCACAGTTAAACGCTGCCTTACAGGTTTCAAAAGAGATTACCTGGAATAAAAACCTTCAGAATAAATACCAGGCTATAAGATTGCAAAACCAGTCTGCTCTTCTGGAAGGATCCCTGTCAGAAAAGGATCTGAAAAAAACGATAATATCCCAATATATTCTTGCATATGGAGACCAGCAATATTTTGAGTTGAATACCGAAGTGCTCAACACCCTCATGCAGGAGGAAAAAATTGTTAAAAAACTTGCGGAAAATGGATTCTACAAGCAGACAGAATACCTCTCATTCGTAGTGAACATTCGTCAGCAGGAGCTGATTGCCTCGCAGTACGATTATCAGTTTAAGACTGATTATGAATCGCTTAACTATTTATGCGGAATTTTTGATACAACCAGGTTCGTTCTTGTCAGTCCTGATCTGAAATCAAATCCTTCATCAGGAATGAGTAATACCTTATTTTACAAGCAGTTCCTTATCGACAGCATGAAGCTGGTAAACGCTGACCGACAGATAGACTTTGACTATCAGCCAAAGCTTTCACTCTTTGCCGACGGAGGCTACCTCTCTTCACTTGCAGTCACCCCATGGAAAAATTTCGGAATCAGCGCCGGATTAACTTTGACCGTCCCTATTTATGACGGAAAGCAGAAACAAATGCAGCATAACCAGATCTTAATTTCTGAATCCACACGTTCAAATTACAGAGACTTTTTTAAGAATCAATATAGTCAGCAAATCGCTATGCTTAGGCACCAGCTTTCTTCTATCGGTCAGATTACTGATAAGACACAGGAACAGCTTAATTATACCATGGCTCTCATTGATGCGAATCGTGTTCTGCTCAATTCTGGCGATATTTCAATTACCGATTACCTGTTGTCTGTAAATAATTACCTGAATGCAAAAAATCTGCTTATTGAAAAAGCTATTGAACGATTCAGAATAATAAACGAAATGAATTACTGGAGTGAAAAATAACGGAATAATATGAGAAAATCATTAACCACAGGAATTATCTGTCTGTTTTTAATTGTCTCCTGCGGGCGAACACATGAAACAGGTTCGACGGTTCAAACAGAAAGCCTTACCCCGGTCACCGTGACTCATCCGGTTATCGGATCCCTTTCGGAAGTCATTACTTTAAATGCTACTTCAAGATTCCTGCTTAAAACTTCAGTCAAGTCAGATATAAACGGATATCTTCAGAAAGTACCAATACACCTCGGCCAGAGGATCAGCCGGGGACAGGAGCTTTTTGAAATAAGGTCGAAAGAATCAGAACATCTTGGAAATACAATCAATAAGCTCGATACAGCATTCCACTTCAATGGTACGGTTTCGGTTAAATCTCCTTCCGACGGATATATTACTGAACTCTCGTACAAGGCTGGTGATTATGTCCAGGATAATGAAATTCTTGCAGCTATAAGCGATATTAGCAGTCTTGTATTTTTACTTGAACTTCCTTATGAACTTAGCAGCTATCTTCCTGATAATAAGAAAGTTGACCTTCTGTTGCCTGATGGCAATAAACTAAAAGGAACAATTGAATCGTCATTCCCATCAGTTGACCCTGTTTCTCAGACGCGGTTATGTGTGATTCATGCAAATGAAGTTTCATCAATTCCTGAAAACCTGGTTGCAACAGTTGAGTTTAAAAAGAAATCAAAATCTGATGTTGTTATTCTTCCCAAAGCATCTCTTCTTACCGATGAAGATCAAAATGAATTCTGGATCATGAAAATGACTGATTCATCCACAGCAATAAGGGTCCCGGTAAAAATTGGTCTTGTAGCTTCAGATAAAGTTGAGATTTTATCACCTGTCCTGACCGAATCTGATATCATACTTCTTACAGGTAACTACGGATTGCCCGATACTGCTAAAGTAATTATTCAGAACCGGTAGTGACATGAACAGGTTTTTTGTCACATATAAAAGTCCCCTGTCTGTGGCCATATTCCTCATTGTACTTGGCGGATTACTGGCATACAATAAATTACAGACAGCACTTTTCCCTGAGATTACCTTTCCTAAAATAAAAATCATTGCAGATGCAGGAGAACAGCCGGTTGACCAGATGATGCTGACAGTCACCAGACCGCTTGAGCTCGCCATCAAGAAAGTCCCAGACCTGAAAAGAGTTCGCAGCGCCACAAGCCGTGGGAGCTGTGAAATCTCAGCATTCATGAAATGGAATTCTGATATTGATCT
>JBGOXH010000194.1:0-5468 GCA_041479075.1 Bacteroidia bacterium
AAGTTTTGTTTACCCGGGTGCGAATCACAGCAGGTTTCAGCATTGCCTTGGCGCTATGCACCTGATGGATATGGCCCTTCGGACTCTCAGAATAAAAGGTGTGGAAATATCTTCCGCTGAAGAAGAAGCAATTTTTTGTGCGATACTTCTTCATGATGCCGGTCATGGACCTTTTTCTCATGCCCTCGAAAATTCTATAATAACAGGGATATCACATGAAGATCTTTCTTTCCTTCTTATGAGAAAGCTGAACGAAACATTTAACAATAAGCTTGATCTTGCAATAAAGATTTTTACAGGAAATTATCCAAGGAAATTCCTGCATGAACTTATTGCAGGACAGATGGATATGGACAGGTTAGATTACCTGAGAAGAGATAGCTTTTTTACCGGTGTAATTGAAGGCTCTGTCGGGTCAGACAGGATAATCAGGATGCTTAATGTTATTGACGACAGTCTCGTGATAGATGAAAAAGGCATTTATTCGCTTGAAAAATTCCTTATAGCAAGGCGGCTGATGTACTGGCAGGTATATATGCATAAAACAGTGATTTCGTCAGAAAGCCTGCTGGTAAAAATCCTTAAACGTGCAAAAGAGCTGGCAGGTGAAGGTCAGGACCTTTGGGCTACACCTGCTCTCCGGTTCTTTCTTTATAACAAGCTTGGCCCCGACGATCTGTTCAAAGAAGGTAAATTCACACCGGGTCTTGTTGCCGCAAATTTTACCAGGCTCGATGATTCCGATATTCTTGTTTCAACTAAATACTGGGCCGATCACTCCGATAAAATACTTTCGGATCTCTCATCAAGACTTCTGAAAAGAGATCTTCTTGCAATAGAGTTGCAGAACGATCCGTTTCCTAAAGAGAGAGTTAACAAATTAAAGACGCTGACAGCAGAATTATTTGGAATAAGTAAGGAATTGACTGATTATTATGTATTTACAAATGCAATTTCAAATCTGGCATATACGCCAGATGCTACTGAAGTCAAAATACTGCTCAAATCAGGAAAAACAGCTGATATTTCAACTGTCTCAGACATGTTTGATCACAGGTTTTTGTCAGAGAGAGTTACAAAATATTTTCTTTGTTACCCAAAAGAATGCAGATAATTAAAACTATTTATTATGGAATTTACTGCCGCTACAATCGCCGGATTTCTCAAAGGTGAAATAGAAGGGAATCCTGATACCGTTGTCAACAGTGTTGCAAAAATAGAAGAAGGCCATATTGGGGCTCTTTCATTTCTTGCCAATCCTAAATATGAACACTATATATATACTACCGGGTCATCCGTAATCCTGGTAAATAAAAACTTTGTTCCATCCTCTAAAGTAACAGCGACACTGATCAGGGTTGAAAATGCTTATGAGGCATTTGCCTCGCTTCTTCGTCTTGTCGATCAGGCAAGACCAAGAAAAAAAGGAATTCATCCTACGGCTGTCATTGAACCAACAGCTAAAATAGGGGCAGAAGTTTATATCGGACCCTATTCTTACATCGGTGAAAATTGCCTGGTAGAAGATAATTGTTCAGTTTATCCGCATACTTATATCGGTGATAATACCCGGGTAGGTAAAAACTGTACGCTCTACTCCGGAGTAAAAATTTATCATGATTGTGTTCTTGGTGAAGGTTGTATTATTCATGCAGGAACGGTTATCGGCAGTGACGGATTCGGTTTTGCACCTCAGTCGGAAACTGAATTTATGAAGATTCCCCAGCTCGGTAACGTTGTCCTGGAGGATCATGTAGAAATTGGCGCTAATGTTGCAATCGACAGGGCCACAATGGGTTCCACAATAATACATAAAGGTGTTAAACTCGATAATCTTATCCAGATAGGACATAATGTTGAGGTAGGCGAAAATACTGTGATGGCCGGACAAACAGGTATTGCAGGTTCTACAAAAATCGGAAAAAATTGTATGTTTGGAGGACAGGTGGGAATTTCAGGTCATCTTAAAATAGCAGACGGGACAAAAATCGGGGCCCAGTCAGGTATCCCGGGAGACGTAAAAGAAGAAAATTCAATTTTACTGGGTTATCCTGCTATTAACTATAAAGATTTTTTCAGATCTTCAGTGATTTTCAGAAAATTACCTGAACTTTTAACTAGAATTAATTCTCTGGAAAAAGATATTAAGACACTTAAAAAGTAGCAGGGTAATTGTTGTTCTAAAGGAAATTAACTGGTATTAATGTAGTTAAAGAGCAAATTTTTAGCTTGTTCGATTTTTTTTTATTTTTTTTGTACCCGAAATTCTAATCAAACATTTTTAACTGATGAGTAAAAAACAGAGAACACTGGCAAAGGAGATCAGTCTGAGCGGGAAAGGATTGCATACGGGAATCAGTGTTACGATTTCGTTTAAGCCGGCACCAGCAAATCATGGGTACAAATTTTGCAGGGTAGATCTTCCGGGGAAACCAATAATTGATGCTCTTGCTGAAAATGTTACTGATACATCAAGAGGTACTACACTTGTTCAGAATAATGCTTCAGTGGCTACCATTGAACATGTTCTTGCAGCACTTCATGGATTAATGATCGATAATGCATTTATTGAACTCAACGGACCGGAAGCACCTATCATGGGAGGCTCTTCATGGGCATTTGTAAAAGCTATTAAAGAGGCAGGTGTCGTTGAACTTAAAGAAGATCGTAACTATTTTACTGTCAAGCAGAAAATTGTTTTTTCAGATGAAGATCATGGCGTTGATCTTATTGTTTATCCGGATGATCATCTGAGCATAAATGTCCTTATTGATTACAACTCAAAGATTCTTGGTAATCAATATGCCATACTTAATTCAATTGATGATTTTGAAGAGGAAATATGTCAGAGCCGTACTTTTGTTTTTTTCCATGAACTCGAACCTCTTTTTAAAATGGGGATGATCAAAGGAGGAGACCTTGATAATGCGATTGTCATTCTTGAAAAGGAGGTAGAACAATCTGAAATTGACCGTATTGCCAAACTTTTCAACAGGCCTGGCATAAACACCCATACAGCCGGTATCCTTAATAATACCGAATTAAAATATCCTAATGAGCCTGCACGTCATAAGCTTCTCGACATAATGGGCGACCTTGCACTGGTTGGCCACCCTATTAAAGGCAAGGTTGTTGCCACACGTCCCGGTCATTATGCCAATACACGCCTTGCAAAAATTATGCGGCAGGAGATGAAAAAAACACTTTCAAAAAGAGACATCCCTGTTTATGATCCTTCGATACCACCGGCTCTTACTCTGGGAGACATTAAAAAACGCCTGCCACACAGATCTCCATTTTTGCTTGTCGACAAAATCATATCAATTGATGATACTACTATCGTCGGAATTAAGAATGTTACCTACAACGAACCGTTTTTCCAGGGTCATTTTCCTGATGAACCGGTGATGCCCGGTGTTTTATTGGTCGAAGCTCTTGCCCAGGCAGGCGGATTACTGGTTTTAAATAGTATCGAAGAGCCGGAAAAATATTCAACATATTTTCTGAAAATAGATAAACTTAAGTTCAAGCACAAAGTAGTTCCCGGCGATACAGTAATTCTGAAAATGGAGCTTATTGAACCTATGCGAAGGGGAATAGTCTCAATGTATGGCCAGGCTTTCGTCGGAAATGTTTTGGTTGTAGAAGGTGAAATGGTTGCTCAAGTAGTTAAAAATAAATAGATTACAATGATCTCAAAATTAGCTTTTATCCACCCTGATGCCAGATTGGGCGAGAATATAACTATTGAACCTTTTGCTTGTATTTCAGGTAATGTTGTCATTGGCGACGGTACCTGGATCGGACCTAATACTACAATAATGGATGGCGCAAGAATCGGGAAAAGCTGTAAAATATTTCCAACTGCTGTAATTTCAGGAATTCCGCAGGATATGAAATTCAGGGGAGAAGATTCTACTGTTGAGATTGGAAACAGTACTACAATAAGAGAAGGGTCTACCGTAAACAGAGGTACTGCTGCTGCCGGAAAAACAGTCATCGGAGATAATTGCTTACTGATGGCTTACTCGCATATCGGTCATGATTGTGTTGTTGGAAACAATTGCATTATAGGGAGTTTCAGCGGACTGGCCGGCGAGGTAAAATTAGATGATTGGGCGATCCTCAGCGCTAATACACTGGTACACCAATTTGTTCATATCGGCGGTCATGTATTTTTGGGTGGAGGAACAAAAGTAAGAATAGATGTTCCTCCATTTATTAAAGCTGACAGAGATCCACTTTGCTACCTTGGCTTAAACACCGTCGGGTTAACAAGACGCGGATTTGAAAAAGAAAGAATCGACGAGATTCACAATATCTACAGGGCTATCTATCAGAATGGTATGAACTTTACCCAGGCTCTGGAATATGTTGAAAAAGAGTTTAAGCCATCACCTGACAGAGATTATATCATAGAGTTCATCAGAAAATCAGAACGGGGAGTTATCAGAGGACCCAGATAAGATTTTTTCAACTCCCTTCAACTTATAATTAAAATTACCTTATACATTTACTATATCCCTTCCGAACGGATTCAAAGCAATTGCAGTAAGCTTAAAATGCTGTAATCCAAAAGGAATACCAATAATTGTAATGCATAAAAGCAAACCAAAAAGAACATGGCTGATTGCGATCCACAATCCGCCGCAAATCAGCCATAATACATTCATTAATATATAAAGGCATCCTGAAGCTCTTGCATGAACGCGTGTATCCCTTCCAAATGGCCAGACAGCAAGAGATGCCATTTTTAAAGTCTGAATTCCAAACGGAATACCAATAACAGTTACTATCAACAGAATGCTGCCAACCAGGTATTCAATGGCAATCACAATGCCACCAAATAACAGCCATACCAGGTTCCCGAGTATTTTCACTTCAGGTCTTTATTCCAGGATGATAGTTTTATCTTTTGGATATTTAACTGAATAAGTAAGCACTATCTGTTTTGTTTCCTGAGGTTTAATTTCAAGATCCCATTTTACCTCGCCGGTTTGTGTATTAAGTTTACCTCCGGTCAGCTCAGTTGCATCAACAGTGATTCCACTGTTTGAAGAAATTGGTATCTGATCATTCAGCACAATCTTTATCGGATTGGCCTTATTGTTTTTAATAGTAATCAGAAACGAATAGATCTCTGTTTTATTTGAACCCAGTATTTTTTTGCTGGTAAAATCTTTACGTTTTTCCCTTTTAACAAGTATGCTGTTATCATTTCCCAGTGAAAGAGTTAACGTATCAGTTAGCTGGGTTACATTGAGATATGATTTACCTACAAAAGTATTTTCAAAATAAAGAGTAGCTTCTCCGCTCATCAGACTCTGTTTTTCCCAGTCCGCAATACTACCTGTCAGATATGCCAGAGGTGACATTTTGGGAACAGTAACATATTTGTATTCTGCAGGAGTAGTCGTGCGTTGAATTTCGATTGTCTGTACTTTTCCGTCAGATGCAACAGAATATGG
>JBGOXH010000342.1:0-2654 GCA_041479075.1 Bacteroidia bacterium
ATCAATACCTCGTAATACAGATCCTGCACATTCTCAAAGATCCTGCGGTATTTTTCTTCACTAATGCGCAGCGCTATCTCAGCTTGCTTGCGTTCGGTGATGTCGATAAATGTAGCTATTGAACCTATCACTACACCGTCCTTTATTATTGGATGCGACCAGTATTCAACTGGGATCGCATTACCATCCTTACACCAAAACACCTCATCAGAAACATTGATTGGTTGATTTGTCTGATGAACGCGATACATTCTGCATTCACTTGATGGATATGGACTGCCATCGTAATGAGAATGATGCATGAGTTCGTGTATGTGTTTGCCAAGCACTTCATGGTCGTTCTGGTAACCCAGTATTTGTAAAAATGCTCGGTTTACGAAAGTGCAGTTGCCATTGATGTCCACCCCATATGCACCTTCAGCCATCGAATTTAGCAGGCGATATAAGTCCTCGCGAGAATCATGCAGTGTCTCTTCTGTCCGCTTGCGCCCAGTGATGTCAGTAATAGTTCCAATATATCCAACTATTTTATTATCAATCAATTCCGGAACAGCTTTGCCTATAACCCAGATTATATTCCCGTCCGGTTTTAAAAAACGATATTCCGCACCTGATTCAATTTTAGATTTTATATTATTTAACCATGTTTCAGAAAGTTTGCCCCTATCCTCCGGATGTACAGCATTTAACCATCCATTTCCATAAGCTTCCTCAGAAGATAACCCCGATAATTCTAAATATTTTGGATTGACATAAGTAGTATTACCTTCCGAATTGGTTCTGAAAATTCCAACAGGAGAAACCAGGGCCAGAGTTTGAAATAAGTGCTGACTATCCAGTAAAGCTTTTTCTGCCCGCTTGCGTTCGGTGATGTCCAAGACAGTAAATGTTACACCTTTCATCAGGTCATCTTTATCGAGAGGGGTTGAACTCAAGAATATGTTTAGTATTCTTCCATCTTTACATTTGAAACGTGTTTCCACTGACCCTGTACCTTTTTCAGCAATCTGCCCGTATTTCTCAATTCCAACACTGTCAAATTCTTCAATTGTGGCATATATCATTTCAGCGCTTTTACCAATAAGCTCCTTACGGGTATAGCCTGTCATTGTACAGAAAGTGTCATTTACTTCCATAAAGATCCGGTTAACGACCAGCCCAATACCGACCGGTGCTGCCCTGAAAATACTTTGAAGTTTCTCTTCATTTTCCTTTAATAACAGTTCGGCAGCCCTTTTTTCAACCTGTATCCTGTGTTGTTCAAGAACCTCTTTTACTGCAAATGGAAGTATGGTCAGGTGTTCCTTGATAACATAATCATTGGCTCCGGTTTTTAAACATTCAACTGCTGTTTCTTCATTCATTGAGCCGGTGCAAAGGATAAACGGTACTAGCGGATCAAGCTCATGTGCATCTTTCAGTGCCTGCATACCATTATAAGAAGGCATCATATAGTCGGAAATGACAATATCAGGTTTGAACTCTTTTAGAGCCTTGATAAATTCATCCCTGGTATCAACCCTGATATGTTCAAACCGTAGCCCCTCCTTCCGAAGTTCCAGAACTGCCAGGTCTACATCTGAAGGGAGGTCTTCAACAAAAAGGATCTTCAACAGGTTTTTATTAGTCATTTTAAAAGGTTTTTAATATCAGGTTGTTTGTTCAGGAGAAGCCAGTAAAAGCCTACATTCCTGACCGATTCAATAAACTTATCAAAATCAACAGGTTTTACGATATAACTGTTTACTCCCAACCGGTAGCTTTCAATCATGTCACTCTCTTCACTCGATGAAGTGAGTACCACAATAGGTATAATTTTCGTTATCGGATCAGCTTTAATTATCTTAAGTACCTCTAGTCCATCTATCTTAGGTAATTTAAGGTCGAGAAGTATCAATTTAGGTATATTCAGCCGTTCACGGGTTTTAAATGGTCCCCGGGCAAAAATAAAATCCAGAGCTTCTTCGCCATCGCATACTCTGATTACATTATTGGCAAGGTTGTTTTTCTTCAATGCCCTCATTGCAAGTTCTGCATCGCTTGGGTTGTCCTCAACAAGAAGAATTTCGACTTCGTTATTCATGATATCAGTTTTTAGTTTTTGCATTCTCTTTTGCCTTTTTCTAATGTCTTCTGTCATTGCGAGGAGGAACGACGAAGCAATCTTTTTAACCCACCCCAACCTCCCTAGAAATCGCATTAAATCCATCTTCTTCATGTCTCATGAACTTACCCCCACGGGGACTGTCGAAAAAGTCATGTTTCACCCCCAAACCCCCCAAGGGGGGCTTTTTAACTCTCTGTTTTTCAGTAAGTCCCCCTGGGGGGATTTAGGGGTAGATAGTAAAAGAGGGTCTTTTTCAACAGCCCCAATTCTTCCTACTCCCTATTCCTTCACCGGCAGACTGAACCAGAAAGTGGCCCCTTTCCCCTCTTCACCTTCAGCCCACACTTTTCCACCATGACGGTGAATAATGCGCTGTATAATAGCGAGCCCCACGCCTGTGCCTTCAAAATCGTCGGATTTATGTAACCGCTGAAAAACGCCAAACAGCTTATGGGCGTATTCCGGGTTAAACCCGACACCATTGTCTTTTACATAATAAACATTAAACCCGTTTTCAGTGCGGCCGCAAATTTTAATTGACGGCTTC
>JBGOXH010000315.1:0-3059 GCA_041479075.1 Bacteroidia bacterium
ATCCTTTCTTTAAGGTTGAAGCATCAGCACTAACTGGTACTTTTATGCATCTTGATGAAGCCTCTGTCACAGGAACTGCAAATATTATTATGGCTGCCGTACTGGCTAAAGGCCGGACAACAATTTATAATGCTGCCTGTGAACCATATATTCAGCAACTTTGCCGGATGCTGGTTTCAATGGGAGCAAAAATTGAGGGTATCGGATCCAACCTTATCTATATCGATGGTGTGAAAGAGCTTCATGGTTGCTCCCATACAATTCTTCCTGATATGATCGAAATAGGCTCTTTTATCGGCATGGCTGCAATGACAGAGTCGGAGATCACAATTAAAAATGTATCATACGAAAACCTTGGAATAATTCCCGATTCTTTCCGCAGACTGGGTATCGATCTTGAAAAAATAGGAGATGATATTTTTATTCCACGCCAGGAACATTATGAAATAGAGACTTTTATCGATGGATCAATAATGGTCATTGCCGATGCAATCTGGCCCGGACTTACTCCCGACCTTCTAAGTGTTTTCCTGGTTACCTCAACCCAGGCAAAAGGTTCAGTTCTTATTCATCAGAAAATGTTCGAAAGCCGCCTGTTTTTTGTCGATAAGCTTATCGACATGGGTGCCCAGATAATTCTCTGTGATCCACACAGGGCAACAGTTATCGGGATGAACAAGATGATAAAGCTACGGGCTACAGTAATGACATCACCGGATATCAGGGCAGGAGTTGCACTGCTGATTGCAGCTATGTCGGCTGAAGGAAAAAGCATAATTCACAATATCGAACAGATAGACCGGGGCTACCAGAATATTGATTCAAGGCTCAATGCTCTCGGTGCAAGTATTGAAAGGTGTTAAGGCGTTAATGCCTTGATGCCCTTCTGTCAAAATGTCAATCTTTCCCTATTGGCAGGTTATTTGTTTAAAAAAGAAATATCATTAGAAACGTGTGA
This sequence comes from Bacteroidia bacterium, assembly GCA_041479075.1. Classification (GTDB taxonomy): domain Bacteria; phylum Bacteroidota; class Bacteroidia; order Bacteroidales; family VadinHA17; genus LD21. The sequence continues at coordinate 959 of JBGOXH010000315.1, forward strand.
GTGATGGTAAAGAAAAAGACACTTGGTCAGGAAGATCCTAATCAAAAAAAGCACAACGAAACAGCTGATATTAAAGAAGATAGCAGTGCAGTGGAAAACATTGAGGGGAATAAGCCTGAAAATGTTGCTTCTGAGAATGCTGTTAAACAGAAAGAAGGACCTTTAGTTCCTGAAGAAGCTCCTGCTGACAAAGTTATCCAGGAAGAAAAGTCTAATGAAGAAAAACTGGCAGAAATGCAGGACAAGTACATTCGTCTTTCTGCTGAATTTGACAATTACAGGAAAAGGACTTTACGTGAGAAGATAGAGATTTCAAAATATGCCAGCGATGATCTGCTGCTTAGGATCCTGCCTATTATGGACGATTTTGAAAGAGCAATCTCGCACATGGAATCAACAACCGATTTCGCTGCCATGAAGGATGGAATTGATCTTATCTATGGAAAATTCACTGACTTCCTGAAACAAAATGGTGTTAAAGAAATTGAATCAATGAATTGCCCTTTTAATGTCGACCTTCATGATGCAATTGCAAAAATTGCAGTACAGGAAGAAGATAAGAAAGGCAAAATTGTAGATGTAATACAAAAAGGATATTATCTCCATGATAAAGTTATAAGACACTCAAAAGTGGTTATCGGTGAATAAAATAAAATCCCTGTCACGTAAATAAAGGCGACTCCAAAAAAAACAGAAGGATGGGAAAAAGAGATTATTATGAGGTGCTCGGGGTATCTAAAAATGCCACAAAGGATGAGATTAAAAAGGCATACAGAAAACAAGCCTTGAAATATCATCCGGATAAAAATCCTGGCGATAAGAAAGCCGAAGAAAGCTTTAAGGAAGCGGCAGAGGCTTATGAGATTTTAAGCAATGACGAAAAGAAATCGAGGTACGATCGTTTTGGTCATACAGGAATGGGTGGAGCAGGAAATGGATTTGGTGGTGCCGGAATGACTATGGAAGATATTTTCTCATCTTTTGGGGATATTTTTGGTGATGCTTTTGGAGGATTTGGTGCATTCGGAGGTAGCAGGCGAAGTTCTCGACGAATAAATAAAGGAACTAACCTCAGGGTTAAAGTAAAACTCTCACTTCAAGAAATTGCTACAGGTGCTGAAAAAAAGATAAAGGTGACAAAGTATGATACCTGTGATCATTGCGGAGGAACCGGAGCTGCTGATTCTAATAGCCATTCAACTTGTTCCACATGCCATGGTTCAGGTCATGTTACAAGACTTACAAATACCATGCTTGGACAGATGCAGACGACATCAGTCTGCCCGTCATGCGGCGGAGATGGTAAAACAATAACAAAAAAATGTCCTGAATGCTATGGAGAAGGTATTGTTCAGAAAGAAGATATTATAAAGATAAACATCCCTGCAGGTGTAGGTAAAGGAATGCAAATGACTGTCAGCGGTAAAGGAAACGCACCCAGGAGGGGTGGCGTTCACGGTGACCTGCTGGTAGTAATAGACGAAGAAGAGCATCCGGATCTGATCAGGGAAGGTAACGATCTGATATACAATCTGTTTATAAGTATCCCTGATGCAGTTCTCGGTACTCATGTCGAAGTACCTACTGTTGATAACAACGTCAAGATTAAAATTGAGCCCGGCACTCAGCCTGGTAAGATCCTGCGTCTGAGGGGAAAAGGATTGCCTGAAGTAAACGGTTATGGCCGCGGTGATCTCCTGGTGAATGTCAATGTTTGGATACCAAAAAATCTGACAAAAGAAGAAGCGAAGCTCATAGAAAAATTCCGGGAATCAGAAACTTTCACTCCAAAACCCGATAAAAACGACAGAGGCTTTTTTGAAAGGATGAAGGGGTATTTTGAGTAACCCTCTCATGTACTCACCCCCTTTTATTCCCCCTCTCTACTTCGTAAAGAGGGGGAAACTTATTAATATACAGCTTGTTAGCTCCCCCTCTTTGCGGAGCAGAGAGGGGGCCGGGGGGTGAGTACATGGGAATCGCAGAGTTTTTTTATCTTTACACTTCAATTTAAAATCAAAATGTAATTTTTATGCCACTCTTTGAAGCAAAGAACGTAACCAAGCTGTTCGGCGATTTTAAAGCACTCGACAATGTCAGC
>JBGOXH010000284.1:0-3636 GCA_041479075.1 Bacteroidia bacterium
ATCCAAATCTCATGACAAAAAGCCTGAAACCGCCTGCAAGGGTAAAAGAAAGAAAATCAGATATTAATATCAGGCGGGCATATAATGAAACTGATACTATCGTTATTAAGATTCCTGCCGGTTATTCAGCCGATCAACTGCCGGGGAAAGCCATCCTGACAACTGAATTCGGAGATTATAATTCCGAAATTTTCAGTGATGGCAAAGTTATCAGGTATATCCGGGTATTCAATCTTAAGGAAGGCCGATATATGGTGGAAGACTTTAATCAGTTTGTGGATTTTTGTGAAAAAATATCTTCTTTTGACGATCGTAAAATATCTATTGTAAAAAATCAATGATAGTCAAAACAATCCGGACTTTACCGCCAGGATTGTTGCATATTATTATTTTTCTTTTTCCTGGTTATATATCCTCGTACTGTTCCAGAATCTCAGATATGGAAAAAGCTGTCAAGCCGGTTCCCCTTTTTAAGCCGGTAATGATAGAAGAAGAATATAAGTGCAACAGGAAGAATTGAAATAGCTGTAATGAGTGACCATCGAAAATCCACAACGCCATTCAGGTATTCATCCAATATCATTTCTAAAATTATGCAAAATCCTGATAAGATAATTAGTGCTGCAGCAATAATGTTAAGCCCTTTAAAATGGGCAGCCTTGTATAGAATAACGATAGCAACCATAGCAATAGAAGCAGCTATTGTGGCCGGAAGACCCACAGGGAAGAACCATTCCGGACCGGTGGCAATTAGGTCAATAAAAAAAAGTGATGCCAGAATTGTCAGCATCTGCAAGGCGATGAATATCAAAGTTCTTTTGTGTACATACAGGGAAATTGTCATAAATATCCATACTGCTAATATTGATACATCACAGAAGAGTGACCATCTCAGGCCTTTGTTTATTAAGAGGTCAACTATAGTACAAACGGTAATCCCGGAAAAAGCAATTATTCCGCTTAATTCCCATAGATGCTTCCTGTTTTCTTTTTTATGAAGCTGAATGATATCGGAAGGATAATTTTCGGGAATATGTTCCTGTTCGCCGCTATTTTCCAGATGCTTGCCGCACAATGGACATATCTTTAATCCATCATCCAGTTCAATTCCGCAATTAACGCATATTGTCATGATCTGTGTTTTTAATCATTATTCAAAATTTTAACATGAATACCAGCATCCGAAAGATACTTTAAAATATACCGTTCAAGTTCATGTGATTGTGTGATATTACAGAAACAGATCCTCAGCTTGTCTTTATATGAAATCATAGAGCTGCTTACCTTCACTTTTGGATTGGGTGGAGGAGGAATGATCTCGAAAGAATCAACCATATCCTGCATTTCTCCAGGCAGAGTCACCATTCCAAGATTAGTGACTATACCTGTCCAGCGCTTTGAAGCAAGCCCTTTGTAAACGGAAGCAATAACCATTTTTTTAATGAACAGAGGTATGATCCTTACAATAAAGAGCTTTTCAGAACTGACATTAGATGACAGAAATCTTGATATCTGTTTGACATCAGCACTTATCTGCAACTGGTAATGAACTGATCGGAGTATCTCTTCAAACGTGTAAGTTCCCAACCTCAGGTCAATTTCAGGTAACACAAAAAGAGAAAAATTGCGCATTGTCCTGGAGGGAAATATCTTTCTCATGTTTACCGGTACTTCAATCCTAAGGACTTTTCGTTTTTCTTTTTTACTTTTTTCTTTTCCGGAAACAAAAATTTTCTGGAGTGAAAAAAGGTAGGCCGACACAAAATACTCAGTAACAGACACTTTATGCTTACGTGATACTTCAAGGATTTCATTGACATTGACCTCAGCACGAATTACTCTCAATTTTGGTCTCTCATTAAGTTTGAAAGGAAGATGCCAGGCTTTAACAAGTTTAGGCGGAGGAGGCAGTTTTTGAAAAAACTTGTTGTATCCGTCTTCAAACTCCTCTTCGGATACAGGCATCGTGGGCAGGATTATTTCTCCAGTAGTACTGATATGCTTACCGGTAAGAGTCAGGTAAGTGTAAAGCAGGGTTTTCAGGTATTCCAGCGCACCTGTACCATCGGTCAGTATATGAATGAACTCAACTGAAATCCTTTTGCCTTTAATTAACACCCTGTACAGGGGTTCGCCTTTTCTTTTTACTGCAAATGCAGTGCAGGGGATTTTTTCTTCAACCTGAATACGCGGCAGCTGATGGTTAAGCTCAAGGAAATGCCAGAATATTCCGCTTCCCAGGGAAACACTGAAATATGGAAATCTTTTTGAAGTTACTGCCACAGCTTCCTTTATAGCCGAATATCTGACAGGTTCCTTCAGCGATGCAGTTATCCTGAACACTGAAGTAAGATCATCTGACATAATTGCCGGAAACAGTTTCGCAGCATTATCAAGCTTCAGCCAGCCTCTCTCCTGAAAAGATTTTGTATTAATAGCTTTCCCTCCGTTTAATTATGTAAAGATAAAGCGTTTATTAAAATACTGATTGCAGATAGATAAGCTGATGGCCTGATTTCTTAAGGAATTACCTTGAATGTTTCTTGAAAAAGGACCAGATCACTTCGCTGGCATTAATATCCCTGCTTGTTTTCCCTACGATACATGAAGGCAGATACTGAAGACCACCTGGCCATGTATGTCCGCCACCATCAACTGAATAAAGAATTACTTCAGTCCCATCAGTACTGTTAATATACTCCTTCCTTGTTACTCTTGTACCATCTTTGGGATCAAGGTCAGGCTCTTCATTCACAACAGGTAAAGCCGAACACTTATTCCGGTTTACCCAGAAATTTATAGATTCATTCACAGATAATACTTTTCCCAGGTTTAACTTGCGGATACTGCTGTAAATATTCCCCCCCTCATATGGGACCAGGGGATCATTTACATTATTAATGGCCAGTACTGAAACAGGCATGGCTGGGGAGCATTCATTTAAAAGCATATCAGGAATGTTCCCGTCTACAGGAGCAATTGCGGCAATCTTGTCAGATAATTCGCAAGCAAGGCGATATGACATTACAGCGCCGTTTGAAATACCTGTGACGTAGACCCGTTTTTGATCTATATTGTAATCTTTTATTATAGAGTCTATTAATGCTGAAATAAAGCCAACATCATCAATGTTTTCTTTGTGTGCACGATCGTTTGCTTCTTCATCCTTTCTGCCATCATTCCAGTTCCGCTCTATACCATCAGGATAAACCACAATGAATCCATCCTTATCGGCCAGTTTGTCAAACCCTCTGAGTGTAACGTGAATCATGCTTTTTCCCTTTCCTCCCCTTCCGTGTAAGGCAATAACCAGTGGTGACTGCACAGATTTATCATATACTGAAGGAATATAAATATGAAAAGTCCGTTTCAGATTATCATGTTTAAATGATGCTCTCTGATGAATACCACCTTGTGCCGGGAAGGAGATCAGACTAATTCCGGCCAGCATTTTCATAAATGCAGACAATCCAGTTTTTATTAGTGATTTGGATTTTTGCTTTATCATGTTTACCGGATTAATTTCATGAAAAGGATTCAATTTTTAAATATAACTTTAATTAAACATTTATCTCTAACAGAAATAGATTTAAAATAATTTCCTGATAAACTTTTGTAATACAAAACTGGAAAGCA
>JBGOXH010000045.1:0-14375 GCA_041479075.1 Bacteroidia bacterium
ATAATGATGATAATCAGTCCAACACCTGGCGGCAGCGGATTTGCAGAAGTAATACTTGGCAGATATCTTTCAGATCTGATTCCTGCCGATCCGGTTCATGTCGGTGGAGTGGCGCTTGCGATGGCATTTATCTGGCGGATAATCAGCTATTATCCGTTTTTATTTGCCGGAGTACTGATTGTTCCAGGCTGGATTCAAAGAAATTTTGTAAGATCATCAATGAATAAGAGATAGTTTTTTTGTATCTTGGTTTTTTCTAAAAAAAACATACCCCAATCCCATTATGAGTGAGGAGATCTTAAAAGCACTGATGGAATTATTTGCGCTTATCGTCAAGCAGGATGGGGGTGTAAGAATGAATGAGCGCGATTACGTTTCAGGTTTCCTGAATAAGCAATTATCCCATGAGAGTGTAAAGGAATATCTCGCTCTTTTTGATGAGCATGCCGGACCTGTTATTGATAAGTCAGCAGAGAAAACATCAGCTCCTCCTTCAGTTAAAGACTCAGTAAAGATCCTTGGGATCTGTAAGAAGATCAACCGAACTCTGAACCAGCAGCAAAAAGTTGTTGTTCTCATACGTCTTTATGAACTGGCAAATGCAGATCGCCGGTTTACTCCTCAGAAAATGAACATAATAAATACAGTTGCAGAAGTATTTAAAATATCTCCCGATGAATTTGCTGCAACTGAACAATTTGTAAAAAATAATAATCCTAAAGACCTTGATAATCCATCAATTCTTGTTCTGAGCTCTGAAAATGAGAGTGAGATTTGCAAAAAAATGCTTACAGGTTATCAGGATACAAACATTTATTTTTTAAGAATTGCAAGCGTTGATCTTTATTTTCTAAAGTATATTTCACAGGAACAGCTCTATCTTAATGGACTTCCCATAACCTCCGGACAGGTCTATTCATTTGCAAAAGGCGGAACATTGAGATCAGCACAGGGTTATGCAATTTATTACAGTGATATCAGTTCAAGTTTTCTTTCCAATATTATTATTCACAAGCTTTCATTTATTGTTGAAAATCTTACTTACAATTTTATCGAAGGACATCCAGCAATTGACAATATCAGCTTCTCGATCGATGAGGGAAGCCTTGTCGGAATACTGGGTGCAAGCGGTTCAGGTAAGACAACTCTTTTAAATCTGCTGTGCGGGATACAGAAACCTTCGAGCGGAAGCGTCAGAATAAATGGACTCGATGTGATTAAGGATAACACAGCTCTTGAGGGAGTACTGGGTTATGTTCCTCAGGATGATTTGCTTATTGAAGACCTGACTGTTTTTGAAAACTTATATTTTGCTGCATGTCAGTGTTTTAAAGGAAAAACCAAAGAAGAAATCAAATCTCTTGTCGATCATACCCTGACGAATCTCGGGTTGCTTGAAAAAAGAGATTACAAAGTCGGAACACCGCTTAATAAGGTTATCAGCGGCGGACAGAGAAAAAGACTGAATATTGCACTGGAACTTATCCGTGAGCCTTCGGTTCTGCTTCTCGATGAACCTACATCCGGCCTCTCTTCAAGAGATTCTGAAACCCTGATGGATCTGTTAAGGGACCTGACACTTAAAGGAAAACTTGTTTTCACCGTTATCCACCAGCCTTCATCAGAGATCTTCAAAATGTTTGATAAGATCATTATACTTGACCAGGAAGGTTGTATGGCATATTACGGCAATCCTGTCGATGCAGTAATCTATTTTAAGACTCTTGATGCCCAGATAAATTCGAACGTTGGTGAATGTCCATCATGCGGAAATGTAAATACTGAAACAATTTTCAATATTATCGAAACTCATATTGTGGATGAGTTTGGAAAATACACTGATAAAAGGAAGGTAGAACCAAAACAGTGGGCAGCTAAATTCAGGCAAAAGTACCCTGTGAGCAGCATGCCGGAAGTAAAAAAGCCGCCACACAGGAATCTGCAAAGACCTGGCATGCTAAGACAATTTCAAATCTACCTTACCAGGGATATCAGGAGCAAATTAGCTAATATTCAATATATCAGGTTAACACTGCTGGAGGCTCCTATTCTTGGTTTTGTCCTTTCTTTCATAATCAGATATATTCCCGACCCAAATTCTGACATTTACATTTTCTCGGAAAATGAAAATATTCCGATATATATCTTCATGAGTCTTATTGTGGCTCTGTTTCTTGGATTGACAATAAGCGCAGAAGAGATTTTCCGTGACAGGAAGATCCTGAAAAGGGAACATTTTCTTAATCTGAGCAGGACAAGCTATCTTACTGCAAAGGTCACTATCCTGATCTTCATATCTGCTCTGCAATCAGTGTTGTTTACACTGGTCGCAAATCCGATACTTGGAATTAAAGGAATGTTTTTATATTACTGGCTTGCTCTTTTTACAACAGCATTTTGTGCAAACATGCTGGGGCTCAATATCTCAGCTTCATTCAATTCAGCAATAACTATTTATATCATCATCCCTCTGATCATAATACCGATGATGGTTTTAAGCGGTGCAATGTTTCCATTCGATACGCTGAACAGGAAGATCGGGAATGTAGACAAAGTGCCGGTAATAGCTGAACTTATGCCGACAAGATGGACCTACGAAGCATTAATGGTTTCTCAGTTTAAAGATAACAGATACAGCCAACAGGAATATAACAGGGAAGGGGAAACTTATTATATGCTCCAAAAAAAGATAAGCAAGGCTGATTTCAATAAAGTGCACAGGATTCCCGAGTTGAAAAAAGCGGTGGAAATAAGTCTTCAGGAGTACAGAAGTAATCCGAAAGATATTGATAATCAGGGGCAACTGCTCCTGGAGAAGAAAGTCCGCCATTTTAGTAAGCTGGCTCTTTTAAAGAATGAACTGACCAAAATGTCAGAGTTTTACGATATTCCTAAATTCAATTACTTAGATCTGTTAACACCTTATGAATTTAATCCAAGCGTTTCAGATTCCGTAAATAGTTACATGAGCAAGCTTGATGAAATATTTAGTAAAATATCAAATTCAGCCAGTGACAGAAAAGATAAGTTCTATAACCTTGGCGATAATAAAGAAAAGCTTGATCAGCTCCGGAACGATTATTATAATTACAAGCTCGAGGAAATAGTAACTAAATACTATGAAAGGAAAAAAATCCTTTTCTATAAGAATACTATTGTTCAGAATATTGATCCTATCTATCTTGATCCTAACAAGAGGGGATTTCTTGGTTTCAGAACACATTTTTTCGCACCTGCAAAATATATCTTTGGAATTAAAACTGACACATTCACGTTCAATATAATCCTTGTTCTTTTAAGTACAATATTGCTGTATTTGACTTTATATTATGAGGTTTTGGCCAAGTTTGTAAGATTTATAGAAAGATTTAAAATTCGAAAAAAGTTTTTTCGTAACTTAGTTACATGATTTTTTATAATTTTGTATGAAACAATTTATCATCCTGATGAGAGGGAGATTGGTTTTTATCTTAATTACTGTTTTACTTGTTAGTTTCTCGTGCAGGAATTCAGCAAAGAGGAACGCGAATTTTGTGTTTCCGGAAGCTGATTCAGTGCCTGTAGGAGAAGCTGAAAAACTGAGCACTGAAGCTATTGAGGAGATTTCGAAAAACATCACATCGCCTGTTGAAATTGCAAATCTTCTCCAGGTACTTGCTGTACCATTTTCTCCGGATTATCTTGCTTCTTCAATCGATGCTAATAAGCAGCCAACAGCCTTTGATAAAGCGCTTACGCTTGGAATTCTTGGTGCAGACCTTGGCTATCTTAATATGTACGAAAAGACCGGCTCATCAATCGATATCCTTTCTTCCATAAGAAAACTCGCGGAAGGGATAAGAGTGGGACAGTTTTTCGATTTCGAGACAATAAAAAGGCTTTCATTAAATAAGTCGAATCTCGATTCTCTTCTGCTCCTTTCAATTGACTCATATACTAAAATAGATAAATATCTGCGCGATAATGAAAGAGGACAGCTTTCCTCACTCATGATAATAGGAGTCTGGATTGAAGGTCAATATCTTGCAACCCAGGTTGTTAAAGAATATCCTGATCCAATACTCAAAGATCGGATTGGTGAACAGAAAATCATTCTGAATGATCTTATTATGCTGGCAAGTCCCTATTGTAACCGGGATTCGGAATTCGGTTTTTTGTGCAAAGATCTTCAGGTCATTAAAGAAAAATACGGGAATATCATGATCACTTATACACTTGGTGAACCAAAAAGTGTTGAAGTGGATGGGGGTTTAAAAGTTGAACAGACCGAAACAAGCGTCGTTGAAATGACTGATGCACAGCTTGCAGAAATTATTGAGATTACGAAAGTTATCAGAGACAAACTAATTATAAATAATTAGATGAAAAAATATTTTATCACATTGTTCTTTTTATTTACAGCCGGTGCATTGGTTATGGGCCAGACAACTGATCCCCTTGTAAGTAAATGCGTTATGAATGCAGGTCCCAACGCAAAATACCTGAAAGATTTCAGGGTACAATTAAGTAAATCAACTACAACCGGTGAATTAAGATACAAGGCACAAATGTCGCTCTGGAAAAATACAAAGTACCGATTCTCCATGTGCAATTCAGAAGATTCAAAAGGTCAGCTTATACTAACAATAAAGGATGATGCCAGCAAAGTTATTCTCTCGTCTTTTGATCAAAAGTCGGGTAAAGCATATCCTTATGTCATATTTGAATGTTATAAAAGCGGAATTTATACTCTTAATTATGATTTCCTTGACGGACAGCAGGGATCGGGTGTTGGAGTGGTTTCTATGGTAAGATGATCTCCTTAAAAAATATAGAATATCTGAATTAACAGAATCAGTAGGAAGAACCCCGTAAAAATAATCTCAGGCAAAAGTTTCTTTTTCACAAAAATAAAATAGTGTGCCAGAAAATAGCTGGCCGGAATGCTTGTTATCCATATCATTTCAACAGATATTGATGGCAGAATGAAGTACAAAGCCAGTGAAATAAGAAACCACCAGAAAAGCAGATAAAAAGTTTTACGCGATTTGATTTTTTTTGAATTCATTTGCGTTGATAAAAATCCAAGGCTTATAAGTACAATCAGCCCAGAATAAATCAGGACAATTATTGTCAGCCTTTGAAACCGGTATCCGGCTGTCTCTCCAAAAAGATTGTCTTTTATATCTGAAAGAAATATACCAAGATCTTTCCCTAAAACATAATAGAGCCCTATAGTAAGGATATAAGGTGTTGCCAATCCTAAAAGTGATAATGCAATCTCACCTATGTTAACTGTTCTCAATAAAGTGATACCTATTATTACCAGCAGACCAAACCATATCAGGTTTGCATAAAAAAGACTTGCGATGCTGATGAGAATAGCTGCATCAAAGAAATTAAAAGCAATCCCCGGTTTTCTGTACGAATCCATAATTCTCATTACAGCCAGCATCAGGAAAAGAGTTGCCGGCAGAACAGGATTCAGAACCAGGTATTGTGGAAATAATGAGCTGAATAACAGATAGATAAATGCTGGTAAGAATGTCCTCTCGTTTATAAAAAAAACTGAAGTATTGAAACTGATAACCAGAAAAAGCATTATGGACTGGATGAGGAATGAAAAGATCACTCCCAACAATGAATTATTACCGATCAGTAATTTAATAATGCCGTAAAGCGGCATTGGTTTTATTTCATATATTGCTGAAACCGGTAACTTAGGATTAATAAATGCACTGATCCAAAAAATTGCAAGGGAGATGATAATAAGAAAAATTACTCCCGGACCTGTTCCCCGAAATACTTTTAATAACATTAATTTTATAAATCAAAGCCAATATCCATTCTATAATACATGTCTTCGAATGAGAGCAGGCTGGCATTCCGGTATGAGCTCACTAATGCCTCATTCATTGTTTTTCCCCAGGCACTGACCGCAAGTACCCTGCCACCGGATGTAACAATTTTATTATCTGACATTTTGGTTCCTGCATGAAAGACAACACAGTCTCTTGGCAACCACAGACCGAAAATCTCCTTCCCCTTTTCATAATGACCCGGATATCCTCCTGATGCAAGCATTACACTCGTGACAAATCTGTCATCAATCTCCAGGTTTCTTTCGGCCAGGTTCCCTTCAGCAACTCCTTCAATCAGTTCAAACAGATCCGATTTAATCCTTGGTATTATCGCTTCAGATTCAGGATCGCCCAGACGTGCATTATATTCAATCACATAAGGATCTCCATTTACATTAATAAGCCCGAAAAAGATGAATCCTTTATAAAGAATTCCTTCTTCTGATAGTCCTTTTATTGTCGGATCAATTATTCTTTCACTCACTTTTTTCATAAAACCGGTATCAGCAAACGGGACCGGAGACACAGCGCCCATCCCTCCTGTATTCAGACCTATATCTCCTGCACCGATTCTTTTATAATCTTTTGCTTCCGGAAGGAGTTTATATGAAAACCCATCAGTGATAATGAAGACGGATAATTCAATGCCTTTGAGGAATTGTTCTATCACTACTTTCTGCCCTGCTGATCCGAATTTTCCGCCCAGCATTGCATCCACCTCGTTTTCAGCATCCTGCAAATCATTAACTATAAGAACACCTTTTCCGGCTGCTAGTCCGTCGGCTTTTATTACATAAGGAGGACTAAGTGTTTTCAGAAACACTGAAGCTTCTTTTACTGTTGATTTATCAAAACTTTTATAAAGTGCTGTGGGTATTTTATGACGTTTCAGGAAAGCCTTTGCAAAGTCCTTGCTGCCCTCAAGCCTTGCAGCAGATTTATCCGGACCAATAACAGGTATGTTTTTAAGAATCTTGTCATTAATAAAAAAATCATGTATCCCTGCAACAAGAGGGGCTTCAGGTCCTACAATCACCATTTTTATTTCGTTCTCCAGAACGGCTTTTTTTATCTCTTCAAAGTTTTCAGGATTAAGAGGTATGTTTATTCCGATTGCTGAAGTTCCTGCATTACCCGGACCAACAAAAACAGAGCTGACCTTTTTACTTTGAGCAAGCTTCCATGCAAGTGCATGTTCTCTTCCACCTGACCCCAGAATAAGAATATTCATTTTCAGGAAATTTAAGTATCTCAAATGTAGTATTTCAATCTGAAAAATAAAACCGCGGGAAAATAGGAAGAGTGATGTTAAATAAATAATAACCACCCCGTCATGCCTCAGGCGTGACACCCCCCGCCAAAGCGGGAGGAAAGTATTGATTTATAATAATTTAACTTTCTCTCCGCCTAAGCGGAGAGGAGTACTCCCGACTTGTCGGGAGGGAGGTGGTCTCTTTCTAAACAGTTACATCAAACCTGTAACCGTTAGAGATAGACATTTCGATAAAGTCATTAAGAAAAGTATTACAAGTTGAACTTGAAGTATCGTGCAGAACTATTATGGAACCGCTTCGTAATTTTTTATTCAAAATGTTTAATGATCTTTCAGCACCTAAGCTCCTATCAAAATCATAACACATGATGTCCCATAAGATTATCCTGAACGATTTACGTAACATCCTGTACTGATTTATTGTCAACCGGCCATAAGGAGGACGGAATAAATTACCGGATGTAAACTGTGAAGCACGGTTTATATCATCACAATATTTATCAATGGATGTTTTCCATCCGTTTAAATGATTGTAACCGTGATTCCCAATCAGATGTCCTGTTTCTTTGATTTTTTCAACCAGATACGGATATTTTTCTGCAGCTTCCCCATTGCAGAAAAAGATGGCTCTGACATTATAATTATTCAGTATATCAAGCACTTCTGGTGTTGATTCCGGATCAGGTCCGTCATCAAAAGTCAGAAATAGGATTTTTTCAGATGTCTTTATCCTGGAAATTGCGTCGGGATAAAGACTTCTGTAAAAAAACCAAGGCCTGAATAACCGCATAGATTATTTTTTACGGGAGTAAAGCTTTTCGTAATATTTATTTATCAGCGATTCGGTTGTGCCGGTCAGCGAGGCATTCTTAATACTCAATGATAAATTGTAAATATCGTACAGCGCCTGTAAATTCATTCTATTATAATAATCGATACCAAACGATTGATTAGATCCAAGACTGATCGCGTATTCGAGATATCCTACTGAATAGTTTATAACGTCATTGATGATCTTTTCACCTTCTTCTTTCTTTCCTGCCCGGATCAGTACTTCAGCCAGATTAATGGAAAAATAATCGTTAGGTAATTTATTGGTTGAAACAAGTGAAAGACCTTTGTTTACTACTTCAATAGCCCTTGTTGTGTCTCCTGCCTTAAGCAATTCTCTGCCGAGATTCCCAAAAAGTCTTCTGAAGTTGCAGAACATCCTGCGGTTATTTTCATCGAGATAAACGGAAGGATCATCTGCATTTCCCCACTTGAATTTATTCATCATGTTATCATACATAAGATAAGGATCTATCATGCCGAAATCGCCCATTTCATTTTTATCAATTTTTACCGGGGTTATTCTGTAAGTCATGCCTTCCTGAATAAAATAATTTTCAAGACCTTTATACTGGCTTGATGGAACAGTTGTTGAAATATACACTGGCCTTCCCCATTTATTGGTCGAAAGAAGATCCATCATTGCCACATCGCCTTTGTATGCTTCCTCATCTGAATACTCCCAAACCATCGGAGAGACCAGTCTGTTTTTGAAGTATTTCTTTACGGTGCCGTTAGCCAGGACAACAGATGAATCAACGTCAATTGATATCATATTAGTCGGTATGTAATTTACATAATCGCCTCTGCCGCTGATATCAGTTAAATACTCTTTCTCATTATGACCGACAAACTGGATAATATTCTTAATATTAACGGTTAAGTCCTTCCGTTTATAGACCGGGAGCTGGGTTCTGTCACCTTCAAGATATTTATCCGAAGTAAGTGTAAATGGCAATGGATCAGATTTAAAAGCTTTTTGCCGCATCATGTCGATGTACCAGCCAGCCTGAATATAGCTAAGGTTTACGACTCTTACATCGGATCTTACCTGCTCAACATCCTGAACATACCAGACCGGAAATGAATCATTATCGCCATATGTAAAAAGTATGCTGTTCGGCGCACATGATTCAAGATAATTGGCTCCAATATCGCGTGCTGTATAACGTCCTGATCTGTCATGATCATCCCAATTTTGAGCAGCTATTAAAACCGGACAGGCAGCTAACAATAATCCAAAAGTCAATGCAACGGAAATTTTGTGGTTAAGTAACTTTTGAAACAATTCATATAAAAACATGAATCCCATACCAATCCATATTGCAAATGCATAAAACGATCCTGTATAAGCATAGTCACGCTCCCTTGGCTGGTTTGGGTACTGATTCAGGTAAAAAATAATTGCAACACCTGTCATAATAAAAAATGCCATTACCATTATCAAACCGTTTTTATCTCTTTTGTACTGCCACCAAAGTCCTGCTAATCCTATCAGCAGAGGCAACAGGTAATATTTATTTGTTCCAGGATTATTTTTCAGGTCATCCGGAAGCTTACTCTGGTCTCCCAGTCTGAGATTATCAAGGAATTTTATTCCGCTAATCCAGTTACCATTAATATTGTTCCCGTTTCCCTGTATATCATTCTGTCTGCCGGCAAAATTCCACATGAAATAGCGCAGGTACATAAACCCTGTCTGGTATTTGAAAAAGAACCGCAGGTTTTCTACAAAAGTCGGGCAGATAATAGATTCTCTTCCGGATGTGCTTTCTGCGGTGTATCTTACTCCTTTGATCTTACCCCAGTACTTATACGCAGCTTCATGGTCAGTCTCAGGACTGTACATACGCGGAAACACTGTCATAAAATTCTTGTTATATTCATATTCCGGCCTGTAATATGGCTTATATTTCCCATTGACCTTATTATAACCTGCAATTACTTTTCTGACTTTAACAATCGGTGCACTGTAATAATTTCCATAGAATTTAGGAGAGCTACCGTATTGTTGCATATTAATATAATAGGCAAGGGAAAAAATATCAGACGGATTATTCTGATTCATCGGAGGTCTTGCCGACGATCTTATCATTATCATAGCATATGATGAATATCCTATCATAATCACTGTCAGACAGGTCATTATATAATTGAGTACTACCTTTTTTCTCTTTAATGAAATCCTGATGCCGATAACCATGGCAGCAATAAGCAGAGCAACAAAAATCAAAAGCCCGGTATTATAGGGTAATCCAAAAACATTTACAAAAAGAAGCTCGAACCATCCGGCAACTTTTGGGATCCCCGGCATGAGGATAAAGACCATAAAGAAGAGTAAAACGACAGCCAGTAAAGATGTCGTTATTAATCCTTTAGTAGTAACCTTATATTTTTTAAAGTAGAAAACAAATACGAGAACCGGTATTACCAGCAGGTTCAGCCGATGAACACCCAGTCCAAGCCCCATTATATAAGCAATAATGATTATCCAGCGCCCTGAATAGTTTTCGTCAGCTTCTTCTTCCCATTTCAGCATAGCCCAGAATACAAGGCCAAGTACAAGTGATGATAAGGCATAAAGCTCACCTTCAACTGCTGAGAACCAGAAAGTATCGGAAAATGTATATGCCATTGATCCTATAATGCCGCTTCCGATTATTGCAGGAATATGCTTTGACTCCAGGGGAATATTTCTTGTAAAAACCCTGCGTACCAGATGAGTAATTGTCCAGAAAAGAAACATTATGGCAAATGCACTGCAAATTGCTGAAAATGAATTCATCATCAGTGCAACTTTTGAAGTATCGCTTCCGGCAAAGAGCGTTGCTATTCTTCCCATCATTAAAAACAATGGAGCTCCCGGAGGATGGCCGACCTGTAATTTGAAAGCTGATAGAATGAATTCACCGCAATCCCAGAAGCTCACTGTCGGCTCTACAGTTAATAAATAGACTACTGCAGAGAGTATAAACATAATCCCGCCGACAATATTATTCCAGCGGCGATAACTGCCCCATACTGAATCCATAAATGATCTGTTTAATTTTTGAAAAAACAAAGAAAGTTAAAAAATACAATATCTTCTTATATGCCAGATTATTTAACATCATTTTAACTCCAATGAGCCGCCTCCCATCCCCCCTAAAGGGGGCTAAATTCTGGTACTTTTTTAGCCCCCTTTAGTGGGTTTGGGGGCAGATAAAAAATCTCCAGGGTTTATTCTTCCATGTTTCACCGGCATAATTAATCCCGATTCTGGTACTGGTTTTAATAGCGACCTTCAGCCTGGCATCTTCGATCCAGATCCTGTTTGAAGTCATCAGGTCTTCACCATAAAATGATTTATCAATACAGATTGCTTTTGTAAGTTTCCCGGGACCGTGGAATCCTTCAATTCCCCTTATCAGGGCAGCTTGCGGAATATTTTTTTCACCGGCGACAAAGTTTAACATCCAGTACATGCCATAAACAAAATAAACATAAATCTTTCCGCCCTCATGATACATTACTTCCGTTCTTTCAGTTCTCCCTTTACTGGCATGGCATGCTTTATCCTCAGCGCCACGGTAAGCTTCGGTTTCAGTAATCATAAATCTATGAACTGAATTATCCTTTGATCTGATAACCAAGATTTTACCGATAAGTTCAGGTGCAACCTGAAGTACATCACGAATAAAAAAGTCACGTGATAACCTGCGGTGAGCTGTCATTTCAATATGGGATCTTACCTTCAAATTCATCCCATTTTTTGAAAACTTCTTTTCCGCCGGCATCTGTAATATGAACAAAGTGTATTTTTCGTTCTGGCGGATTGAGATTTATTTCATTATAAATGGTACTGTCGTTAAAGCCTGATTTGGCAGCATCAAGACTCTCCGCAGCATAAACAACTTTTTTAATTCCTGACCAATAAATAGCTCCAAGGCACATCGGGCATGGTTCACATGAAGTATAGATTACACATCCTGAAAGATCGTGCGATTTAAGAAGAGCAGAAGCTTTTCTTATTGCAAGTATCTCTGCATGAGCTGTAGGATCATGTGAAAGCACCACCCTGTTTGTTGATTCAGAAATAATTTCCCCATTCTTTGAAATCACGGCACCAAATGGACCGCTGCCATTATTAATTCCTTCAGCAGCTAATCTGATCGCATGCGTCAGTAAAGATCTGTCATCATTCATTTATTCAATCACATTATAATGTTCCCCGACTAAACAGAATGTAAAAATAAGCTTAGTTTTGCGTATCAGGAATAAAATCTAATCAATATTCTTTTTTTTTAATAAATATGTTGTATTTTTGCAGACCCGAAAACAAAGGGTTTTTACATTAAATATAAGTGTATCAATTAAAAACTAAGAATAAGTGAATACCTTAAGTTATAAAACAGTATCCGCAAATAAAGCAACTGTTAACAAGGAATGGGTGATTATTGATGCAGAAGGCGCAGTTCTTGGCCGTCTTGCAACCCTGGTTGCCAGCATGTTAAGAGGGAAGCATAAAACAAACTTTACTCCTCATGTGGATTGTGGCGACAATGTGGTTGTAATAAATGCTGAGAAGGTCGTTTTGACAGGAGAAAAATGGTCTGATAAAGAATATGTAAGGTATACGGGGTACCCCGGAGGTCAGAAATTTACTACTGCCGAGAAGATGATGAAGAAGAATCCGATAGGGCCGGTAGAGAATGCAGTAAAAGGTATGCTTCCGAAAAACCGTCTTGGAAGAGCTATTTACAAAAATATGCATGTCTATGCCGGATCATCTCATCCCCACGAAGCACAGAAACCAAAAAAAATTGAAATTAAAAATAAGTAAAGAACAGATATGGAAGCAATCAATGCTATTGGAAGAAGAAAAGCAGCCGTTGCAAGAGTTTATTTAAGTGATGGTAAAGGGAAAATTACCGTTAATGGCAGGGATTATAAAGAATATTTCGGAGCTGAAACACTTCAATATGTTATTACCCAGCCGCTGGTTCTTTTAAATGTTGCTGAAAAATATGATGTCGTTGTGAATCTTGAGGGTGGTGGTGTGAAAGGCCAGGCAGAGGCTCTGCGTCTGGGCATAACCAGAGCCCTGGTTAAGGTGGATGAAGAAAATAAAAAGATACTTAGAACAAATGGTTTTATTACCCGCGATCCACGTGAAGTTGAAAGAAAAAAACCAGGCAGACCTAAAGCCCGGAAGAGATTTCAGTTTAGTAAACGTTAGAAATTATCAATCAATAGAGATGCAAGTTTAGTATCTAAATTGCAAAGACTTCCGCAACAGGAACTACTCTGCAATTGATTGTAAAGAATGTAAACTTAAATTTAATAAAATGCCAAGAACAACTTTTAAAGAATTACTTGATGCAGGCGTTCACTTTGGACACCTGAAAAGAAAATGGAATCCGGCTATGGCTCCTTATATTTTTATGGAGCGCAATGGCATCCACATTATTGATCTTGAAAAAACTATCATTAAGCTCGATGAAGCTGCTTCAGCTATGAAGCATATAGCCAAATCGGGGAAAAAGGTATTATTTGTCGCCACCAAAAAACAGGCTAAAGAGATTGTTGCCGAGAAAGTTAAGAAGATCAACATGCCTTATGTGACTGAACGCTGGCCTGGTGGAATGCTTACCAACTTCCCCACAATTCGTAAAGCAGTCAAAAAAATGGGGTCAATTGATAAGATGGCTTCAGATGGTACTTTTGCGAATCTTTCAAAACGTGAAAAGCTTCAGGTTACACGCCAGAGAGCCAAGCTTGAAAAAAATCTCGGAAGCATTATCGACCTTACACGTCTTCCTTCTGCCCTTTTTGTTGTTGACGTCTGTAAAGAACATATTGCTGTAAGAGAGGCTAAACGTCTCGGTATAACCGTTTTTGCAATGGTCGATACCAATTCAGATCCTTCAGATATAGATTTCCCCATCCCGGCTAATGATGATGCATCTAAATCCATTTCTCTGATTGTAGAAATTCTGTGTCAGGCAGTTGAAGAAGGACTTAATGAAAGAAAAATGGAAAAAGATAAAGAGCCCGGAATTAAAGATAAGAAAGTAATGAGGAAGGAGCTTGAGACCAAAGATATTCCTACTTCTCTTATCGAAGCAATAGTCGAGGAAGAAGAGGAGGTAGAAGAAGAAGTTGAAGATGAATCAGTTTCAGAAAAGTCAGAGGAAGAAGAGGTTGTCAATCAGGCTGATGAAACAGAAGAAGTGGAAGAATCATAGAAATTATTTATCATAACTGAAAAAATATTTTAATGGCTACTATAACAAGTGCAGATGTTGCAAAACTGAGAAGAGTGACCCTTGCAGGAATGAATGATTGTAAAAAGGCTCTTGAGGAAGCTGATGGCAATTTCGAGAAAGCAATAGAAATAATAAGGAAAAAAGGACAAGCTGTTGCCAATAAACGTGCCGACAGAGAGGCAT
>JBGOXH010000163.1:0-6578 GCA_041479075.1 Bacteroidia bacterium
CACTTAGAAAATCACAAAAAGACGACACTTATGAAATATTTTTTTGTAATCAATTAATAAGAACTATAACTTTATAAAAGTGTATACCATGTCTATGACCCCTTGTATACCATGTCTATTGTTCATACACCTTGCAAAGAGGGGGAATCTCTTGTAATATAATGAGATAGCTCCCCCTCTTTACGAAGTAGAGAGGGGGTTGGGGGGTGAGTACATGTTGAGAATAGATAGAGAAGGGGGAATGAGGTTATGCAATCCACTCCTTTACAAAAAAATATGTCATTACAAAAGAGGCTGCAAGCTTAAGGCCAATACCAGTAAGAAAACCCAGAAGGCTTCCGAAACCTGCTCTCAAAGCATATTTCATATCGTCCTTGAAGATAAGCTCCCCTACGATTGCACCTACAAGCGGACCAATTACAATTCCTACAGGCCCGAGGAAGAGTCCAATAACAAGGCCGACAGTAGCTCCCCTGATTCCGTATTTAGATCCTCCGAACTTTTTTGTGCCCCACATAGGTACAATATAATCAAGTATTGTAACTACAAGTGTTACAATACCTAATGCAATTAATACTATTGGTGTAAACTGGCCAAACCTCGAGAAATGAAGTAATAATAAACCGAGAAAACTAAGCGGAGGTCCTGGTAAAACCGGAACCAGACAACCAATTATTCCAATGATCATCAGAATAATTCCCAGTATAAGGAGAATATAATCAGACATCCTGAAGTATTATTCGGAGAGCAGTTGTTAAAAGCCTGTCATTTTTTCCCCAGATCATCAAACTCTATGTTTGTGAACTCTTCTGAAGTAAGGGTTTCATTTACTTCATCGGCTTTTTTATCTGAAGATGGCACGGAAACTTTTGTCTCGTTTTTGCCATTACCAATGTATGTAACAGCATCTTTTAATCCTTCTGTGAATTTTTCAAAATCTTCTTTGTACAGAAAGATTTTATGTTTTTCATAAAATACCTTTCCTTCCTTACCCAGGCGCTTCTTGCTTTCAGTAATGGTAAGATAATAATCATCTTTCCTGGTAGCTTTTACATCGAAGAAGTAGGTTCTTTTCCCTGCACGTACAACCTTGGTGAAAATCTCCTCCTTCTGATTCTTTTCCTCACTCACGTTTAAATCATCTTTTATTATGGCTGCTTCTTCCATTGCTAAATAGGTTAATGTTAGGGTTTTAATTTATATTGTCAAATGTAACAATTATTTTTTCAAATCAAAATAGGCTCACTTTTTGTCGCGAAATATTGCAATTCGGTTTTGATGGTAAAGGAAAAAGAGTATTTTTGCACCGGTAAAATCAGAGGTTCTTTACTAATGATAAGCAGGAGATTATTACGTATAAAGGCACTTATTGCTCTTTATGCTTTTAACCGAAGGGAAGATGATGATCTGGCCAGAGCGGAAACAGAGCTGATGTTCAGCATCGGAAAGACTTATGATCTCTATCATTATCTATTACTGCTTGTTCTCGATGTCGCTGATTTAGCCTCTGAAAAGATTGAACACTCACTCAGGAAAAAGGTGCCTACACCTGAGGATCTTAATCCAAACAGACGCTTCATAGATAATAGGGTTATTTCACAACTGAGATCTAACCTTTCCTTTAAAAAATATATTTCCGTTTCAAAGCTCTCATGGATAAATTATTTGCATATTCCCCGGCTTCTTTATGGTAAAATGACATCATGGGAAACTTATCTGGAATATATGAACTCCGGAGAAAATGATTATCAAAGTGATAAAAAATTCATAATCAAGCTTATAGCGGAACTTTTTTCAACTTCAGAAGAGCTTCTGAATTGCCTTGAAGAACAAAGTATTTACTGGAATGATGACATGGAATTTGTTCTTGTAATGGTCGAAAAAACACTTAAAAAATTCAAATCCGGCCCGGGGGACAAGATACAGCTGATGCCTTTGTTTAAGAATGAAGAAGATGAAGAGTTCGTAAAATTGTTATTCAGAAAGACAATCCTGAATACAAAAAAATGTTCTGAACTGATTGACAGAAATACAACAAACTGGGAAATCGAACGAATCGCTCTCATGGATATTCTTGTTATGGAGCTTGCTATTACAGAAGTGCTGGAATTCCCGGAAATTCCTGTTAAAGTGACTCTTAATGAATATATCGAAATAGCCAAGTACTACTGTACATCAAAAAGCAGTACATTTGTCAACGGAATTCTTGATAATATAATTAAAGAGCTCCGCGAGAAGAAACAATTTAGCAAATCCGGCCGTGGACTTATGGGTGAAGCAAAAAGCGGTGAATGATTGCATAAATAAGAACTGATGAAAAAGTGCCTGACAATTCATATGATTACTCTTACCCTGTTAATAGCAGGATGCGGAGGAAGATCAAACAGGGGAGAAGGAAATGCCAATTCTCAGATCAGTGATACAGGGAAAGCTGTTATCAGCTTTACCGAAGTCGAACATAACTTCGGCAAAGTAAATGAAGGTGAAAAAGTCGGGTGTATCTTTAGTTTTCAAAATACAGGTACCGGTAATCTGGTGATAAACTCTGCTACTGCTTCCTGCGGATGTACAATTCCTAAATATAACAGAAAACCTATTCCTCCGGGAAAAACCGGAACTCTTGAAGTAGTCTTTGATACTTCAGGGAAAAAGGGTAAACAGTCAAAAACGATAATTGTGAAATCAAACGCAACTGTGTCCCAGATGTTGCTAAGAATAACAGCAGAAGTAACAGATAATACTAACAATAAATAAACTCGACGATGAATGATTTTGCTTTTTTATTATTAATGGGCCAGCCAGCCGGCTCTACAAAAGGTCAGGGTAACACATGGGTTACTTTAATACCACTGCTTCTCCTTTTTGTTGTGTTCTATTTCTTTATGATAAGACCACAAATGAAGAAACAGAAAGAAATGACAAATTACAGGAGCTCACTGAAGAAGGGCGACAAAGTTATTACCAATGGTGGAATTTATGGGAGGATAACTGAGATAAAAGATAACTATGTTATGATGGATGCAGGTGGAGACGTCAAGCTTAAAGTTGATAAGAGTGCTTTGCTTAAGGATCCGTCTGCTGAGGAACATAGTTAAATGCTGATTATCTGATCCCCTGTGGATAACAAGGATGAAACACGGTCGGGAAACCTTAACAGAAAGAGAGTAAGCATAATTAACAAAAATGTTTTGGTTTTTGCTTTCTTCCTTTTTCTTTCTTTTGTTTTCTGGTATCTCAACTCGCTCGGAAAAGAACTGGAAACTGATATCAGATACCCTGTTAAATATGCTAATATTCCGAAAAACAAAGAAATAGACAAGGATCTTCCATTGCGACTGAACCTTTTCCTTAAAGGACCCGGCTATTCTATCCTGAAGTTTAAAATAACAGGGAATAATGCACCGGTTATAATTGATTTTTCAAAAGTAAATTACAGACACATACAGAATAGTACATCAGCTGATTATTATTTAGTTACTTCAGGTCTTGCATCAGGTTTCAATTCACAATTGAAATCCGTGTGTAAGATAACATCGGTCAAACCTGATACCCTTTTCTTCTCTTTAAAATAGAATAAAAGGTGTAGAGGCGCAAAGGCTTAACGATCAAGTATTATTTAGTTATCATAACAGATGAATGAGTTTAGGAAACCAGGAATGAAACTTGGAATTACAGGAGGTATTGGCAGCGGAAAAACTTCAGTCTGCAGAGTATTTAATGTCCTGAGAATACCGGTTTTTTCAGCTGACCCTGAAGCTCAGAAGATAATGAATAATGACAGCCGCATTAAAAGAGAGATAAATAAAATTGCCGGTAAAAACCTTTATACTAAAGGCACTCTTGACCGGACTGGACTCGCTTCTCTTATCTTTAATGATCCGGAATGTCTTAAAAAAGTGAACACTCTGGTACATCCGGTCGTTTTTGAGCATTTTAAGCAATGGGCTGAGCTTCAGAACGCTCCGTATGTAATAATGGAAAATGCTATTCTTTTTGAAAGCGGCGCTTCAGCTCTCGTCGACAGGGTTGCAACAATTATAGCCCCTGTCGAGGAAAGAATACAAAGAGTTATGCAAAGCAAGAAGCTTACAAGAGACCAGGTTTTGGACAGAATGAGAAATCAGATGGATGATAAAACCAGGATAAAAATGTCAGATTATGTAATTAATAATTCTGAAAATGCAATGATAATTCCTGTTATCCTGAGAATACACGAAGACCTGATTGATCACTTAAATACCTGATTTTAAATATGGGACGGTTTGGGAAATGGCTTGGAGGAGGTCTTGGCTTCGCAATGGGAGGACCAATAGGTGGTCTGTTGGGATTTCTTGTCGGCTCGATGATCGATAGTACAACAGTTACCACTTCAGAATACTCTTCATCTGATTACAGAACAACACCGGGTGACTTCGGAGTCAGCCTTTTAGTTCTGATCGCTGCTGTAATGAAAGCCGACGGAAAGATTGTAAAATCTGAGCTTGATTATGTTAAACAATTCTTTATCAGGCAATTCGGAAGCTCTTCCGCCGCTCAGGCAACAATAATGCTGAGAGACCTGTTAAATAAGAATATACCTCTGAAAGATGTCAGTCAGCAGATTGCCAGGAATATGGATTATTCTTCACGGCTCCAGCTGCTTCATCTTCTTTTTAATGTTTCCCTTGCCGATGGCGTGGCGCATCCGTCAGAATTAGATGTAATTGAAAAAATTTCAGGGTACCTCGGAATTTCATCCACCGATTTTGTTTCAATAAAGAATATGTTTGTCCCTGAGACAGATTCATCCTACAAAATCCTTGAAATCGAACGATCAGCTTCAAATGAGGAGGTTAAGAAAGCTTACAGGAGAATGGCAATGAAGTACCATCCCGATAAAGTCAGTCACCTTGGTGAAGATTATAAAAAAGCTGCCGATGAGAAGTTTAAAAAGGTCAATGAAGCTTATGAAAAAATTAAAAAAGAGAGAAATATGCCCTGATTCCTGTTAAAAAATCTGTTTATTAAATCCGACATTCAAATACAAAAATTAAATTTGCAAACAAAACATATACAATGGTTCTAAAAGATATAATGGCTATTTCAGGAGAGTCCGGGCTATTTAAATTTATTGCCCAGGGAAAAAATTCAATTATTGTTGAGCATCTCGAGACAAAGAAAAGAAGCAGTGCTTTTAGTACAGCAAAAGTAAGCTCGCTTGAAGAGATTTCTATTTTTACCGAGAAGGAAGATACACCTCTCGGAAAGGTTTTTGATCTCATTTTCGATAAAGAAAACGGCGGACCTGCAATAAATTATAAAGCTGACCCTGAAAAGCTTAAAGCTTATTTAAACGAGGTTTTACCTGAGTATGATAAAGACAGGGTTTATATAAGTGATATTAAAAAGCTCGTTCACTGGTACAATATTCTTCAGAAGCTGAACTTGCTGGTTAAGGAAGAGCCAGAAAAGGCTGCAGAACCTGAAAAGACTGCAGAGCCAGCAGTACCTGAAGCAAAGAAAGAGTCCAAAGGAAAGAAAGAGCCTGCTGCTAAAAAACCAGCAACTGAAGCCGAAAAGGATAAGACGGTTCCAAAAAAGAAGCCTTCAAAACCAAAAACAAAATAAAAGATCAGTGCCTGCTATGAATTTCGGTGGTGCAGAAATTATTTATGATCATGCCGGATCGGACATTATCATAGTACCTGTGCCTTATGGCGAAACCAGCACCTGGATGAAAGGAGCCGAAAAAGGCCCTGATGCCATCATGGAAGCATCACCGAATCTGGAATTCTATGATATCGAAACAGAAACCCAGGTTCATCTGAAAGGTATTCATACAATTGACCCCATTGTTGAAAAAAGTTCACCGGAATCACTTGTTAACGCTGTGTATGATAAGACTTTACAGCTTCTCAAGGAAAAGAAGTTTCCTGTGATTGTTGGTGGAAATCATACAGTAAGTATCGGGTCAATAAAGGCCTTCTCGGAACACTATAAAAATTTTTCAGTGCTTCAGCTCGATGCCCATTCAGATCTCCGGCAGGAGTATGAAGGGTCGAGGTTCAACCATGCATGTGCAATGGCAAGAGTCCGTGAATTTGCCCCTCTGGTGCAGGTAGGAATCCGGAGCATGTGGGTGGAAGAGCTGCCTTTTGTTAAGAAAAAAAGGATCTTTTATGCACATGAACTCTATTATGATAAGAAGCTTTATAAAAAGGCAGTTGAAAGGCTTTCCCGGAACGTTTATATTACTATTGATCTGGATGTTTTTGATCCGTCATTAATGCCTTCAACCGGGACACCCGAACCCGGAGGCCCTGATTATTATGAGCTCATGCATTTCCTCAGGGATGTCGCAAAAAAGAGAAATATTGTAGGGTTTGATGTAGTTGAATTATGCCCTTCATCACTCAATAAGACACCTGATTTTGTTGCAGCGAAAGTAATTTACCAGCTGCTGAGTTATATATTTTGTTGATCTTCCTTCTTCGCCTCCTCCCAGATCACATTCATCTCATCGAGACTCATTTCGTGCAGAGATTTTCCTTTCAGAATTGTCTCTTTCTCAAGGTAATTAAACCGTTTAATAAATTTTC
>JBGOXH010000117.1:0-8600 GCA_041479075.1 Bacteroidia bacterium
ATAAAGCCTGTTGAATGCTCCGACCTGCTGACGGACATATTCCTGAATATCAAATCCCGGATCTGCAGCAAGCATTGCGGCCAGCCCGGTCATATCAAACTCGGTACCAATAATCGGATCAACCGGGGAAGGTTTGAAATTGGGAATAGCTTTCCCGGAATATTCTCCGGTAAAACGCCAGTTTCCCGGAGACCATTCAATTCCGGCTACCCATTTTATTTCCTGCATTGGAACATATTCATAAGTTTCATAAGATTCATAGGGGAAAGACCATGCAGCTTCACCTCTCAGGCCTACAGCTCCGATTGTGGTTTCATAATCAAAACCCAGATTCCTGATTTTATATGGTGCTAAAGTAAGATCAATAGAGATTTCAGGTGGTAGAGCATATAGATTCAGGCTGAAATTGGTCAATGCTGTTCCGGGCATAGGATCATAACCATCGAACCATGAAAGACTCAGATCGACTCCTTTAATATGCAAATCAGTTTTCAGACCATAGCTGAACATTTGCTTGTCTGTGATTAGCGATTCTATTTTGTTGATTGATACATACTCCGGTAGAGGAATGGGATCGATAAGCAGGTTCGATGATCGATAAAATGGTATTGTAACAGCCTCGAAGCTGATGACAGGGCTTGGATACCATCTGGCACTCATCAGCAGATTGCCCAGATCCATATCTGAATGGTCTGGCGATCTCGAAACAAGATTCTGAGGATTCAGCTTTGATGTAGGGTTTGTAAAATCGGCACGACCCCATTTTATTATTTTCTGACCCATGCTTAAATCCCACTTTTTCCCATTTGCAGTTACATAAGCTTCAACGATTTCAAACCGGCTGACAGGTTCAAGGAATTCTGTCCCATAACGGAACCTGAGGTCAGTTAAAGCTTTGAATCTATGACCATCTTCACTTTCTACTTTAAGACCAAAATCAGCAAAGGAACTTGATACATAAGGCTTATTATCAGCATCGTCTATACTTCCGTAAAATCCACCTCTTACAAACCCATGAATTGAATTGCTTATTAAGCTTTCTCCGGTTAAAGAACCCGGAGTCGGAATCGTATCGGAGGTGAGCGAACCTACTTGACCATTGACAAAAGCCGGAACAAGAAAAAGGAGTATGCTTATTTTAAGAAAAGTGTTATTCATGCATGCACTTTTATGCAAATGAATAACAAAATGAAATACACGTCGTCTTATCCGATTTTCCCGTACCAGTAAAGTTGAACGAATTTGTTCGTCCCGCTTGGAATGCACTAAAAAACGACATCGGGCATCCGGCTTCAGGTTAAAGGGAATTCATCTTCCTGTCGCCTGTAGCCCTTAGCCTTTCGCCTATTTATTTATACCTGTCATTTTTCCCCTGCATTCTTTGGGAGTCATGCCAATCTGGCTTTTAAAAATGGAATTGAAAGTCGTCTTTGAATTGAATCCCGAATCGTAAGCAATAGCAAGAATCGTGAAATTGTTGTTTTTCTGGTCACTGAACCTGGAGATTACTTCATGTATCCGATATTCATTTATGAAAGTAAAGAAATTCTTTTTGTGCTTTTCATTGAGCACCTGAGTAATATGATGCTTTGGTATGCCGGTCATATCAGAAAGATCCTGGATGCTTAAATCGCGATCGAGGTAGGGTTTGCTGTTTTCAACATAAGAGATCAGTTTTTCAAGATAATCCTGTGCCTGCTTTTCTTTTAAACCACTCTTTGAGTATTTTTCAGTTTCTCTCCTGTCTACACCATTAATCTTTATTTCCTGACCGAAAATAACAGGTTGCTTTATTCCGTAAAAACTATAAACAAAGGAGAGTATTGCAATAAAGCCAAATATTACAAAATATGGATCAAAAGGAATGAAATCACCGATCATATTAAGGCCGCCCAAAATAAACAAAATAAGAAATGCACAATAGAAGCTTATTGACAGAACCTTGAGCCAGTTAAGAGTTATGACATCTGAAGTATAAGAAATAATGTTTTTAAGATACATCTGGTGCTTCCGTATCTCAATGAATGCCAGAATATTATATACGGTAACAGACAGGAAAAGAGTTGTACTGTAAACAAGTCTCAAAGAGATAAATCTGTCGGGGGCGAAAAAAGTCCTGAGATTTTTAAGCAACGGAACTGATCTGAAAATAACCGATACTGTAAAGAAAACTACAAAGGGAATAAAATGAAGCAACTCAAGCCAGTTAAATTTTCTTTTAGGATCGGTCATATATTTTACATACAGATACAGCAGTGGACCATAACACAAAGAAACAAAATGGAATGAATACATTTCAATTACTTTGGAGTTTATCAGGGCAAAAATCAATTCAGTACAAATAAGAAATAACCATGTAGCCATCAGCCTGTTAGCAACAGTAAACGGCTTTTTAGTTGAAATGAGCAAGCCTGCAAAAAATGATTGTGATATACCTATATATAATATGGGATCAATATTCACCATAAAAAATCTCCATTTATCATTCAAATATAACGAAAAGCAGGTTATATTTGGTATTCTTAAACCTGAACCGGAAATGAAATCTTAAGCAATAAGATTTCATTCTGTTTATGTAAATAACTACTAATTAGGCATATATGAGCATTTTATTAAATAAGGATTCAAGAGTTCTGGTACAGGGTTTCACCGGCAGCGAAGGTACTTTTCACTCAACGCAGATGATTGAATACGGGACTAAAGTAGTGGGAGGGATCACACCCGGCAAAGGAGGACAGCTTCACATTGGTTTACCTGTATTCAATACCGTAAGGGAAGCATTTGATAAAACCTCGGCAGATGTTTCTGTCATTTTTGTCCCTCCTGCTTTTGCAGCCGATGCTATTCTTGAAGCAGCAAATGCAGGAATCCGCCTGATAGTGGCTATAACGGAAGGAATTCCCGTATCAGATATGGTTATGGTGAAGGATTATCTTAAGCAATTCAATTGCAGGCTGATAGGTCCTAATTGCCCCGGAATAATAACACCCGGAGAAGCTAAGGTCGGTATTATGCCCGGCTTCATTCATAAAAAAGGATCTGTCGGGATAATTTCAAGATCAGGAACTCTTACTTATGAAGCAGTTGACCAGGTTACTAAACTTGGGTTTGGACAATCGACATGCATTGGTATCGGAGGAGATCCTGTCGTCGGAACAACAATACTTGATGCTGTTAAGCTAATGATGGATGACACGGAAACCGAAGCGATCGTGATCATTGGCGAAATAGGCGGAAACATGGAGACCGAAGCAGCTGACTGGATTAAAAAGAATGCAACTAAGCCGGTAATTGGTTTTATTGCCGGACAAACTGCCCCAAAAGGACGCAGAATGGGACATGCCGGAGCGATAATAGGAGGGAAGAATGACACTGCAGCAGCAAAAATGATAATCATGAAAGAGTGCGGAATCCATGTTGTCGAATCACCGGCAGATATCGGCATTACCGTTGCCAGAACCTTAAAGAAATAGTACCTGTTTTCTTCACGTACTCATCCCCCTTATTTCCCCCTCTCTACTGACATGTACTCACCCCCTTGATCCCCCTCTCTACTTCGTAAAGATGGGGAAACTATTGTATTATAATGATTTACTCCCCATTCTTTGCGTAAGCAGAGAAGGGGGCTGGGGGGATGAGTACATGAGGACAAAATTTCTATATTTGCACCAACTTAAAATCAAATAACAATGGGACTACTAACAGGAAAGACCGCCCTCATCACCGGGGCATCAAGAGGCATAGGGAAAGCAATTGCTCTTCTTTTCGCCCGTGAAGGTGCCGATATTGCAATAACAAATATTGCCGACGATGAAGAGTTCAGGAATGCTGTTCTGGAGATTGAAGGACTCGGTGTAAAAGTTAAAGGCTACGTTTCAAATGCTGCAAATTTTGAAGATTCTCAGAGAGTTATCAATGAGGTTGTAAGAGATTTTTCAAAGATCGATGTACTTGTGAATAATGCCGGTATAACAAGAGATACGCTGCTCATGCGAATGTCAGAAGAACAGTGGGATACTGTAATTGCCGTAAACCTGAAATCTGTCTTTAACTTCACCAAAGCTGTAATTCAGCCTATGCTAAAGCAAAAGAGCGGTTCGGTTATTAATATGAGCTCAGTGGTTGGTGTCTCAGGCAATGCAGGGCAAAGTAATTATTCTGCTTCCAAAGCAGGAATTATAGGATTTACAAAAAGTATCGCAAAGGAGGTTGGATCGAGAAATATCAGGTGCAATGCTATCGCTCCCGGGTTTATTTTGACCGAAATGACAGAAAAATTACCCGAAGATGTAAAAAATGAGTGGGTAAATAAAATTCCTCTTAAACGTGGCGGAACCCCTGAAGATGTGGCAAATACGGCGTTATATCTTGCTTCGGATCTGTCATCATATGTAACCGGACAAATAATTCATGTCTGTGGAGGTATGTTAACTTAAAATTTTTTATTATATTTACAGCTTCGCAGGGTGTCTATCCTTTTAGCACGAGGAAATGCAGCGAGACATATTTATTCCACACTTATTTTAAAAGGACACCCTGCTTCTTTTTTTATACCCCTCATATATGCACAATAGAATATTCTACCTGATAATTTTAATTCCTATTGCAGGCTTCCTTATTGAAAGATATCTTGAATATCTGAACAGTAAAATGTGGTCTGATAAGCTTCCGGAAAAGTTGCAGGGCATTTGCCCGGAAGAGGAGTACAGTAAATCTCAGCTTTACGATAAAGACAACAAGAAGCTTTCGTTCTGGTCTTCAAGTTTCAACATTGCAGTCATTTTAGCAATGATAATTGCAGGCGGCTTTTCCCTGGTTGACGGTGTAGCCAGAAGCATATGTGTAAATCTGATTGCCATATCTCTGCTGTTCTTTGGAATTATCGGGCTCGTATCCGATATAATCAATATACCCTTCAGCTGGTACGATACTTTCGTGATAGAAAAGAAATATGGTTTTAACACCATGACTATCAGGACATTTATTACTGATCATCTAAAATCGTGGGCTCTGGCCCTGTTGATCGGAATTCCGGTACTTGGACTAATTACATGGTTTTATTATAAGACCGGACAATTTTTCTGGCTGTATGCATGGGGATTAATTACTCTCTTTTCACTTTTCATGAATTTCTTTTATTCTGAGCTCATTGTACCGTTATTTAATAAGCAGAAACCGCTTGAAGAAGGTCCGTTAAGAAAAAAGATAGAAGAATTTGCTATAGAAACCGGATTTAAGCTTAAGAACATTTTCATAATTGACGGGTCAAAGCGCAGCACAAAAAGTAATGCATATTTTTCCGGGTTCGGTCCGAAGAAAAGAATTGTACTGTACGATACATTACTTAAAGAATTTACTGAAGAAGAGATAGTTGCTGTTCTGGCTCATGAAATAGGGCACTATAAGAAGAAGCATGTATTAGTAATGCTGATATCCTCTTTTGTTGTGACTGGATTAATGCTATACCTCTTTTCTCTTGTAGTAAACAATCCGGAGCTTTCGCAGGCGCTGGGAGCAAAGAGTTCAAGCTTTCACCTTGGACTTATTGTTTTCGGAATTCTTTACAGTCCACTTTCCCTGGTGATCGGATTGGGTGCAAATATTGTCTCGAGAAGAAATGAGTTCGCCGCTGACAGGTTTGTAAAGGAAAATTATGATCCGGCCATACTTGCCGGTGCTCTTAAAAAACTATCTGTCAAAAACCTTTCAAACATGCTGCCTCACCCGGTGTATGTGTTTTTTCATTATTCCCATCCGCCTCTGCTTCAGAGGCTGGAAAAATTGGCCTGAAATTTTTTATCTTTGCGGCAATTCATGCCTCCTTAGCTCAGCTGGTAGAGCATCCCGCTTTGCGGGAAGGTCGTGGGTTCAAACATATTTTGATATTTGTAATCAATACTTATATTTACATCGTTTTTGCCTCCTTAGCTCAGCTGGTAGAGCAGCTCATTCGTAATGAGCAGGTCGTGGGTTCGAGTCCCATTGGAGGCTCAAATTAATTAAGAATACAAGAATGCTGACCGAAGCGTCAGCATTCGAGTCCCGTTGTAAGCTGCATATTTGAATATTCCATTTCATAATTGAGTTACTGGGTATATATATTACATTCTGAATCAACAGGTTCTTATTACAAAGGGCAAACACAAGATTTAGAGGAACGAATGATCAGACATAATAACGGTTATGAAAAGTCAACTAAAAATGGTATCCCCTGGAAACTGATTTGGAAAACAGAAAAAGCTGACAGATCATCTGCTATGATACTTGAAAAGAAATTAAAAAACATGACCCGAAGTAAGCTTATTGACTTTATTAATAAATACAGTGAGAAAGGCGTGGGTCCTGACTTCCCTGACGTCACCGTCAGGGAAGTCAGGATGCTGACCGAAGCGTCAGCATTCGAGTCCCATTGGAGGCTCCATAAACCATCTCATTTTTTTCACAACCGCTTTAAATCAAGGATTTCAGGTGGTTTCTTTTATTAAGGACATTCAAAATTATAATCAAAACTACTGTATTTTGATTTTCATATTCTGACTTACCCTGGCAAACAAATTTTTGCATTTGGCTCAACTATAGTTTAAATTTGATAATGAAATAAAGATGTTATAAACCCTTGTAAATACACTGTAAATCTGAAAGCTATAAATACAGTTGAATAAATCCGAAAATGATATGCAAAAACACCTTTTATTATCTGTAATCACTGTTATCTATATGATGACGATTGCATGTGATAATTCTACTATTAGCGTTTGTCAAGATAATAAGCATTATTTCTTTTACAAGGGTAAACCGCTTGTCCTTATCACTTCTGATCACCATTATGGGGCAATAATAGATAAGGATTTTGATTATGTGAAGTATTTGGATTACCTCGCTCGTAATGGTATGAATTTAACCAGGATCTATCCTGGAGCAATGTTTGAACCTACTGATAAATATCTTCCGGGAAATCCATTGGGACCACGACCGGGTCGGCAATTGCTGCCATGGGCAAAATCTGGCCAGCCTGGTGCAAATCCACTATTGGCAGAATCAGGACAGCTATCTTACAAATATGATCTGGATAAATGGAATAAGGAGTACTTTAACCGGTTAAATGATTTTGTTGAACTTGCACAGAAAAAAGACATCATTGTTGAAATACCTTTCTTTAACGGGATGTATAACGATTGTTGGCCTTTAATGGCGATGTATCATGAAAACAATATCCAGAATATCGGCCGGTATGAAGACAAAGAATGTGGATTGTTTACCTCAACTGATGTTCGCAACCAGGAGGTACTAAATTATCAAAAAGCCTATATAAAAAAGATTACTACTGAATTAAATAAATATAACAACCTGATATATGATATCTGTGACGAACCTTCTTTGCAGGGGCTGCCGGGAGGCGGTTTAA
Organism: Bacteroidia bacterium; assembly: GCA_041479075.1. Classification (GTDB taxonomy): domain Bacteria; phylum Bacteroidota; class Bacteroidia; order Bacteroidales; family VadinHA17; genus LD21. The sequence continues at coordinate 7,406 of JBGOXH010000117.1, forward strand.
TATTTCTTCCTGATAGTCAGGTTAAACCATGGATTAATGAAATGAAAGAGGCTTTTCTTCAGGCAGAAGAATTGCTTCCTAAAAAACATATGCTCGGACAAACGGTGCAAAATCTTTCACCGGATTGCTCAAACGAATCATGGTGTAAATGGCTGCCGACTGAATATGTGAAACCAGCAGAAAAAGCACTAAATCTGAATTATGGAAACGATAAACCTTTGATTAATGTTGAATCAAACTATTACGGATTCAACCTGACAAAAAATGCTTACAATGTTGATGCTGTCCGTTTGGAAGGCTGGTGGTTCATGCTTGGGGGTGGTGCAGGATGCATAAACCTGAACGGGGAATTTTATCGCGGACAGGAATCAGGTAACCTGAATACTCAATCTTACATTATTCCACAAAGAAAAGTGCTGAAGGACTTTATGAATAGCCTTGATTTAGTGGGATTGTCACGTTTTACTGATTTTGGTGGTACACCTTCAGATGCATTTTGTAATATCCTTGCCGAAAATGGGAAACAGTATGCACTTTACATCTTTCATGGTGCTTATGAAGGAGATTGGGGTGCGCACTTTATAACTGAATCTGGAAATTTCCGGGATACTCTCATATTGAATAAAATCCCTTCCGGAAATTACATTCTTGAATGGATTGATCCTTCATCAGGTTCGGTCAAAGACTCAGAAAAACTGAGCTGGAATGGTGGAAAATTAATACTAATAACTCCGGAGTACTCCTTGGATGTGGCCATGCGAATGCGAAAACAATAAGTTGAGCCATATAAAACCTGCCTCTTCACCTGATTTGTAACAAACAAATTGCTTTCATTCTAACTTTGACTTAACTTTGATAATGAAATAAATAGACCTCTGATGCCAAGTATTATTGAAGGCTATAATTATGACATCTTCATCAGCTATCATCAAAAAGACAATAAATAAGATGGCTGGGCAACTGAGTTTGTGGATAATTAGATTGTTTTAGTAATCAAACTAAAAAGAATATATTATGACTTACTTTGAACACTCACGACGAAGTTTTTTAAAAACTCTGACAGCAACTGCTTTAATTTCAACTCCTCCCTTATCAGGATTCGTTAACATTGTCGGTAAGAAAAATGAAAGCAGTTCTTCTTCAAAAGCAGGATCAGATATAACTCAGAGTGATCTGTCCCAACTTAATGATGGAC
>JBGOXH010000346.1:0-2540 GCA_041479075.1 Bacteroidia bacterium
TAGATGATGAACTAATTCTTAAAATTAGTGACCTCTGTTCTAATATTCGAGGGCAAGAAATCAAATACTATATGAATATGGAGTATCAGGATTTGCTACAAAAAACGAATAATAAAAGAGATGGCGTTTTTGGTTTAAATGAATTACCAGATATCTATGAAAAGATATTATTCCTTATCAGAGATTTAACAAGCCAAGACTATTTTGAATATACTATTGAAAAAAAATAGCTCAGTTGTTAACACGGACAATGAAGTAAATAAGTCCGTTACAGTTTTTGCCCGCCCGACCGTACGCCCGCCTGAACGACGCAGTCGGGCAGGGTCGTACGGGCGGGCAAACCGCTCTCTACTGTTAATAAAATAACAATAAAAGGGGATCAACCCATTTCGTCCTCTATTCATTAAGTAAATTATTAGTCCAATTTATCAACGCCCCTCCCTGGGGCCTTTTTGTTTTAATGTGGATTATCAACCTGCTTTCAAAAACTGGTTAAACCTGAAATCAAGTCGCTCTTTATCAGGATAGTCTTTTAAGTTACCGGGCAGAATGAGTTTTCCATTATCTAGAGATTGCAGCCCGTACTTCAACATCGGCCCATCAATCTCCTCCAGAATATCATTCCTGACCTTCACTTTATAATCCGGGTCAATACCTATTATATATTGATCAAAGGCAACATGGTGGATTTTGCACAGTGAGAGACCATTTTGAATGATCGGTTCTCCATTATCTTCTAAATCCCCTTATGAAATAGTTGACAAAATGAATTAAATAACGTATATTTGTCAACATGAAAAACCCTGATGATATGAAATCTGTATTTCCAACCAGACTTGTTATTGCTCGTAAAATGGCAGGATTATCTTTACAAGGCTTAGCTGATAAACTAGGTAATATCATTACCAAACAGTCTCTTAGCAAGTATGAACAGGGAATGATGAATCCTAACAGTGATGTTTTAATCAAGCTTTCCAGGGCATTGAATGTTACCATAGATTTCTTCTTCTCAAAACCTTCCGTTAATGTTGAACTTTCAGAAGTAGATTTCAGAAGGTATTCATCCAAATTAACCAAACCAATGCGGGGGTCGATTCAGTTAAAAGTTAAAGATGTCTTTGAAAGATACAATCAGCTTGAAACCATTTTAGGTATTAATGAGGAAACTGTATTATTTGATTACAAAAAAATTGTCAGAACCAAAGCTGATGCTGAAGAAGCTGCCAAAGAATTAAGAAAGCAATGGGACCTGGGAAATGATCCGATATCTGATGTCGTAGAACTACTCGAGGATAAAGGATATAAGGTTATTGAAATTGACGCCCCGGATGGTTTTGATGGCATGAAAGCATCATTCAGGGATAAGAAGCTGATTGTTGTAAAAAAGATAAAATCAGATGCTGATGTTGTAAGAAAGCGATTTACTGCCCTTCATGAACTTGGGCATCATAATATTAAATTCCCTGCCCGGACTGATGAAAAGGAGCAGGAGAAGCTTTGCCATATTTTTGCATGTGCATTTCTCTTTCCCGGGGAAATGGCCAGGTATGAATTGAACCGGGAGAGGTTCCATTTTTATGAAAGAGAACTAATTATACTAAAAGAAAAGTGGGGGATATCATTTTCTGCTGTGTTTGCCAGAGCGCTTGAGCTTGATATTATTTCCTTAAATACTTATAAAAAATTCAATATCAAGTATAGGGAAAGACTATATCATAAGCCTGATAACGAACCTGGAAGATTTATGTCAAATGAGAAGCCAACCCGTATGGAAAAATTAATTTTTCAGGGGCTCGCCAGGGGAGTTCTTAGTTTAAATGAAGCGGCCCATCTTGCCGGAATCAGCGGATGGGAGATGCGTAAACAAATGTTAATGATTGTATGAAGGTAGCAATCACAGATGCCAGTGTATTCTTTGACCTCTTTAATATTGAGGTCTTGCCGGAGTTCTTTGCACTGGACCTGGAGATTTATACTACAGACTTTATTTATGATGAAATATTAAGATCAGAAGAGAGAGAATTATTTAAAGCTTACGTAAGGAGCGATCAACTTAAAGTTATAGTAACGGATGAGGCAGAACATGAACTGATCCTAAATATGGAGCTTGTTTATTCTAATAATTCATTTGCAGACAGAACAGCAATATACAAAGCAAAACAAATGAAATGTACGTTGTTAACGTGCGATGAAAAACTTAGAAAGGAGGCAGTAAAACAAAACCTGGAAGTCTATGGATCGATTTGGGTAATTGACGAGATGATCGAAAAGAAAGGACTTAACACGGGAAGAGCGATTAAAGTACTTGAATCACTGAAGATTACTAATGCCTGGTTACCCATCGATGAGATAAATGAAAGGATAAGGAACTTAAAAAACTTGCTTAGTGGATAGATAAAAAAAACCGAAGCCAATGGCAAATTTATGGATGTAAAAACCACAGGTGGAAAATTCAAGGGCGTCAGTAAGGAGTAGTAACGGGATCTTCAGGGAATTGCGTTGCCTGAACCCTCCGGGCGAGAGTGAGGACCAGCTTTAAA